>NZ_JBPQTW010000059.1:0-32321 GCF_051386535.1 Streptomyces sp. URMC 127 | reverse complement strand
GGACGTCCTGGCCGCCGCCGAGGCCGCCAAGGCCGCCGCTCCGGCGCAGGCCCCGGCCGCCGCCCCGGCCGCTCCGGCTCCGGCCGCCGCTGCCGCGGTGACCGACGGCGCGTACGTCACGCCGCTGGTGCGCAAGCTCGCCGCCGAGAACGCCGTGGACCTCACCTCGGTCCAGGGCACCGGCGTCGGTGGCCGCATCCGCAAGCAGGACGTCCTGGCCGCCGCCGAGGCCGCCAAGGCCGCCGCTCCGGCGCAGGCCCCGGCCGCCGCCGCTCCGGCCGCGCCGAAGGCCGCCGCGCTGCAGGCGTCCCCGCTGCGCGGTCAGACGGTCAAGATGCCGCGCATGCGCAAGGTCATCGCCGACAACATGATGAAGGCGCTGCACGGCCAGGCCCAGCTGAGCTCCGTGGTCGAGGTGGACATCACCAAGATCATGCGGATGCGCAACAAGGCCAAGGACGCCTTCGCCGCCCGTGAGGGCGCCAAGCTGTCCCCGATGCCGTTCTTCGTCAAGGCCGCCGTCCAGGCGCTGAAGGCCCACCCGGTCATCAACGCCCGGATCAACGAGGACGAGGGCACCATCACCTACTTCGACTCCGAGAACGTCGGCATCGCCGTCGACTCGGAGAAGGGCCTGATGACCCCGGTCATCAAGGGTGCGGGTGACCTCAACATCGCGGGCATCGCCAAGAAGACCGCGGAGCTGGCCGGCAAGGTCCGCACCGGCAAGATCAGCCCGGACGAGATGTCCGGCGCGACCTTCACGATCAGCAACACCGGCTCGCGCGGTGCGCTGTTCGACACGGTCATCGTGCCCCCGAACCAGGTCGCCATCCTGGGCATCGGTGCGACCGTCAAGCGCCCGGTGGTCATCAACCACCCGGAGCTGGGCGAGACCATCGCCGTCCGCGACATGACGTACCTGACCCTCTCCTACGACCACCGTCTGGTGGACGGCGCCGACGCCGCCCGCTACCTGACCGCGGTCAAGGAGCTCCTGGAGGCCGCCGAGTTCGAGGCCGAGATCGGCCTGTAGTCCTCGCGGCTCCGGCAGGGCACCAGCAGGGCGCGGCCCCGGCTCGTTTCGTACGAGCCGGGGCCGCGCCCTTGTGTGCCGCCGGGATAATTGACCCCACCGTGCCCCGCACCGCACCACCGCGCACCACCCCGCTGAGGAGCTCCTCCCATGGCCACACCCGTCGTGCACTCGCTGCGTGAGCAGATCCGCGAGCACATCCTCGAAGGGATCGTCGGCGGGCGCTGGCAGCCGGGCGAGCGGATCGTCGAGCGGCGGATCGCCGCCGAGCTGGCGGTGAGCCAGACGCCGGTGCGCGAGGCGCTGCGCGAGCTGGAGTCGCTGCGGCTGATCGAGTCCTCGCCCAACAAGGGCGTACGGGTCCGCGAGCTGACCGCCACGGACCTCAAGGAGAGCTACCCCGTACGGGCCGGCCTGGAGCAGGTGGCCGCGGAGCTGGCCGCGCCCGTGCTGGCCGAGGACGTCTCGGCGCTGGAGCCGCAGGTCGCGGCGCTCTACGAGGCGGACCGGGCGGGCGACGGGGAGGCGCAGGTCCGGCACACGGTGGCCTTCCACCGCGAGATCGTGAAGGCGGCGGGCAACGCCGTGCTGCTGCACACGTGGGAGTCGCTGGGCATCGAGGTGTGGACGACGCTGTCGATCCGCTGGCTGAGCCCCGAGCCGCGGGCGCACGCCGAGGACCACGCGGAGATCGTGGCGGCGTTCCGGCGGCGCGATCCGGCGATCGGGGAGCTGCTGAAGACGCACGTGCTGAGCTGCGCGCCGCGGATCTGAGAAACCGAGTGGCCTGCAAGGATTGATCGATCATCGATCAGGGGCGTACAGTCTCGTCCGAGCCGTCCCGTGCGCCCTGTCCTGTGTCGCGGTACGGCTCAGAAGTGACGACAGGAGCCCGTGCGTCTTCCTGCCCTGGCTGCGCACCGGCTCCTGTCGCCACTCCCCTTACCCTTTTGCTCATGCGTGCCGCACGGCTGATCAAGCTGGTCCTGCTGCTCCAGTCCCGGCCGTCCATGACGGGCGCCGAGCTGGCCCGGCAGCTGGAGGTCTCCGAGCGCACCGTCGCCCGGGACGTCCTCGCACTGTCCGAGGCGGGCGTTCCCGTCTACGCCGACCGCGGCCGCACGGGCGGCTACCGCCTCGTCGGCGGCTACCGCACCCGGCTGACGGGCCTGGGGCGTACGGAGGCGGAGGCGCTCTTCCTGTCCGGGGTGCCCTCCGCGCTGCGCGAGATCCCCCTGGCCGACGCGGCCTCGGCCGCCCGCCTCAAGGTCTCCGCCGCCCTCCTTCCCGAGCTCCGGGACGCCTCGGCGTCGGCGGCCCAGCGCTTCCACCTCGACGCACCGGGCTGGTGGCGCGAGGGCGACCCGCCCGCCCTGTTGCCCGCCGTCGCGGACGCCGTCTGGGACGACCGCCCGATCACCGCCCGCTACCGGCGGCGGGAGACGGAGGCCGAGCGCGCGCTGGAGCCGTACGGGCTCGTGCTCAAGGGCGGCATCTGGTACCTCGCGGCCCGCGCCGGCGAGCAGTTCCGCGTCTACCGCGTGGACCGCTTCACGGCCGTGGCCGCCGGGGCGGACCGCTTCGAGCGGGACGAGACGTTCGACCTGCCGGCCTTCTGGGAGGAACGGGCGGCGGAGTTCGCCCGCTCGATCCTGCGCGAGCAGGTCGGCGTGCGCCTCACCCCCGAAGGAGCGAGGCGCCTGCCCCACGTGACGGACCGCGCGGCGGCGCGGGAGGCGCTGGCGGCGGCGGGCCCGCCGGATGGTGCGGGCCGGGTGACGGTCACCTTGCCGGTGGAGTCCCTGGAGGTGGCCTACGACCAGCTGCTGGCCCTCGGCCCCGAGGCGGAGGTCCTGGAGCCGCCGGGGCTGCGCGAACGCTTCGCGGAGGCGGCGGCCCGCAGCGCCGGCCTCTACGGGTAGCCCGCCGCTCACGAATTCCTACGGATCCTTACCGGTAGTCCGCCTCCTGCGGGTCCTCCCCCGCCTCCAGGGCCGTGAAGTAGCCCCAGGCGTCCGGCTGCGTGCCGTCGGTGTCGGTGAAGCCGTAGACGCGGGCCAGCTGCCCGCTGGACAGGGACTGCCCGTTCCAGCGCGCCACCCCGGGGTCGCCGGCGAGCGCGGCCACCGCGCGCCCGATGTAGGCGGGGCTCTCCGAGATGCAGAAGTGGGGGTGCTCCCGCAGGGCGTCGCGCCAGGTCTCCTCGGTCACCTTCTTGTACGTGTCGAGCATCGCCTCCGACCGCAGGTACCCCGGCGTGAGGCAGACCGCGGTGCACCCCAGGTCCCGCAGCTCCTCCCCGAGCCCCATGGCCATGCGGATCGGCGCGTACTTGGCGAGGTCGAAGGCGAGGTGGCCGCGGTACTTCGCGTTGTAGCCGGCCGTTCCGTCGGTCACCTCGACCACCAGCCCGCCGGGCCGCCGGGTCAGCAGCGGCAGCGCGAAGCGGCTGGTGATCACGTGGGAGTCGATGCCCAGCCGCAGGATGCGCAGGTCCGCGTCCAGGTCGTGCTCCCACATCCTGCGCGTGAAGGCGTCGGGGAAGCCGACGAGGTGGTCGCCTCCCCACAGGCCGTCGACGAGCACGTCCAGCCGCCCGTGGTCCCGCTCGATGCGGGCGACGAGCGCCTGCACCTGCTCCGGCTCCAGGTGGTCCGTGGGCACGGCGATCCCCGTGCCGCCGGCCGCCGTCACCAGCTCGGCGGTCTCCTCGATCGTCTCGGGCCGCCCGATCTCGCTGCGCCGCTCGCGCGTGGTGCGCCCGGTCGCGTAGACGACCGCGCCCGCCCTGCCGAGCTCGATCGCCATGCCGCGGCCGGCGCCGCGGGTGGCTCCCGCCACGAGCGCCACCTTGCCCGCGAGCGGACGGCCGTCCTGTGCCCCTGCCCCTGTCGCTGTCCCTGTGCCCGTGCCCGTGCTCATGTCCCCGGGTCTCCTCTCCTCGGCTGCGACCGTGACCCTGTCACCGAATCAAGACACCCTCTGTCCTGTATCGCACGTCACAGCGCGCCCGGTGACGCGTCCCGGTAACGACACGGCCGCATCCGCCGCGCTCCGCGTGCGGGGTCCGGGGCTTGGCCCGATGCTGGTGGCGTGGACGAGACGGAGTTCTGGGAGCTGATCGACGCCACGCGCGAGGCGGCCGACGGCGACGCCGAGGACCAGGCGGACCTGCTGGTCGACCGGCTGATGCAGCTCGACCCCGAGCGCGTGCTGGACTTCGCCCGGCACTTCGAGGCCCGCTACAACCGCTCGTACACCTGGGACCTGTGGGGCGCGGCGGCCATCCTGCTGAGCGGCGCGAGCGACGACGCCTTCGACTACTTCCGGTGCTGGCTGATCGGCCAGGGCCGGGAGGTCTTCGAGGGCGCCCTGCACGACCCGGACCACCTCGCCGACCTGCTGGACGACTTCGACGAGGAGGTCGACGGGGACGGCGAGGACCTCGGCTACGCGGCCGACGAGGCGTACGAGCAGCTCACCGGGGTGGAGACGCCGGACCTGGGGCTGCCGGACCCCCCGTCGGAACCGCTGGGCACGGTCGTCGACCTGGAGGACGAGGCGGCGCTCGCCGAGCGCTTCCCGCGCCTGTGGGAGCGCTTCGCGGAATGACGGCCCCGGCCGGCCGGGCAGCCACGGCCGTCCGGGGCCTCAGGTCAGCGACCGGCCCATCAGCACGTCGTCCACGGACACGCCGTCGATCAGGAACTCCCCCGGCAGCACGCCCTCCACGACGAAGCCCTCCGCCTCGTAGAGGCCGCGGGCGGGCGTGTTGTGCCCGAGCACGCGCAGCGTGAGGCGGGTCGCCCCCTGCCGGCGGGCCTCCTCGCCCGCCGCCCGCAGCAGCGCCCGGGCGATGCCGCGCCCGCGGAAGGCGTCGTCGACGACGAGGCCCTGGATCTGGCGCACGTGGGCGTTGACGGCGAGCGGTGTGGGCGGCACCAGCCGTATGTAGCCCGCGGGCCGGCCGGCGGCTTCGGCCACCAGGATGTGCTCGGGCCGGTTCCGCTCGGTGAAGAAGGGCTCGTAGGGCGGCACGGGCCGCGGCTGGACGGCGTGCAGGGTGGACCAGGTGCGTGCGTCGAGCTCCGCCAGCGGGCCGTCGTCGGCCTCCGTGGCCGTACGGATGATCGGTTTCTCCATGGGCTCACTGTGCCAGGCACGCCCCGCCGCTCCTGTGTCATTTTTTCCGGGGCCGGGGGCAGGATGGGGCGTATGCGGATCGCGATCACCGGCTCCTCCGGGCTCATCGGCACGGCGCTCGTGCGCTCCCTGCGGGCGGACGGCCACGAGGTGGTGCGCCTCGTGCGGCGCCCCGCGCGGGCACGGGGCGAGGTCTCCTGGGACCCCGTGCGCCAGACCGTCGACGCCGCCGGGCTCGCCGGCTGTACGGGCGTGGTCCACCTGGCGGGCGCGGGCGTGGGCGACCACCGCTGGACGGCCGCGTACAAGAAGGAGATCCGGGACAGCCGGGTCCTGGGCACCGCCGCGATCGCCGAGGCCGTCGCCTCCCTCGACACCCCGCCGCGCGTGCTGGTCAGCGGCAGCGCGATCGGCATCTACGGCGACACCGGCGACCGGCTGGCCGACGAGGACACCCCGCCCGGGCACGGCTTCCTGGCCGGCGTCTGCCAGCAGTGGGAGGAGGCTGCCGCGGCCGCCGCCGAGGCGGGCGTACGGACCGTTTACGCGCGTACGGGGCTCGTCGTGTCCCGGCGGGGCGGGGCGTGGGGGAAGCTCTTCCCGCTCTTCCGGGCGGGGCTCGGGGGGCGCATGGGCAGCGGCCGGCAGTACTGGAGCTTCATCGCCCTGCAGGACCACGTCGCCGCGCTCCGGCACCTCCTGGAGGACGCCTCGCTGTCCGGACCCGTCAATCTGACCGCCCCGCATCCGGTCACGAACCGTCAGGTGGCCGAGGTGATGGGGCGGGTGCTGCACCGCCCGGCCCTGCTCCCCGTGCCCGGCCCCGTGCTGCGGGCGGCCCTCGGCGAGATGGCCTCCGACGTGCTGGGCAGCCAGCGGGTCGTGCCCCGGCGGCTGCTGGAGTCCGGGTTCTCCTTCGCGTGCCCCGACATCGAGAGCGCCGTACGGGCCGCGCTGGCGGACACACGCTGACCACGGACCGCGCACGGGGCGGCCCGCCGTGCTACCCACCGTGCGACCGTGCTCTGTCCGTGCGCGACTGTTATTGACCGAATTTCTCTCTACGGTCATGTCAAATCGCGCATCGGCGCTGCCCGTTGAGGGCATCAGGGCACCGAGCGAGCGGACCGAACCCGGGAGGGCACGTGCTCAGCAGCGCACGCGACACCGCCATCGACGCCGACGTCGTCATCGTGGGAGCCGGCCTCGCCGGGCTTTCCGCGGCCCACCGGCTCACGGCCGCGGGAGTGTCGGTCATCGTCGTGGAGGCCGCTCCCCGCGTCGGCGGGCGGATGACCACCGATCGCACCGACGGCTTCCTGCTGGACCGGACGGCCCAGTTGCTCAACACCTCCTTCCCGGAGCTGCTCCGCACGCCCGGCCTGGACGCCCTGGTGCTGCGGCCCTTCACCCCGGGCGTGCTCGTCCATGCCGACGGGCGCAACCAGCGCACGGGCGAACCCCGCTCCACCAAGCGCGTCTTCCCCACGGCACGGGCCTTCGCGACCGCCGCCCGCGCCTCGCGCACGGCGCGGGCCTCCCGGGCCGGCGGCCTCGACCAGGCCCGCCTGGGCACCGCCCTCGGCCGCCTCGCCGCGCTGCCCGCCCACCGCGTCCTCGCGCGCCCCGACCGGCCCACCGCCGAGACGCTCTCCGGGCGCGGCCTGCCGGCCCGCACCGTCGAGGGCTTCCTGCGGCCCCTCCTGGCGTCCCTGCTGTGCGATCCGGACCTCACCACGTCGAGCCGCTGCGCCGACCTCGTGCTGCGGGGCTACGCACGAGGCCGCCTCTGTCTGCCGGCCGGCGGGGCGGACACCGTGCCGGCGCTGCTCGCCGCGCTGCTGCCGCCCGGTACCGTGCGGACCGGCGTCCACGCCAAGGCCGCCTGCACGACCTCGGTCTCCACCGCCGAGCACGGCGAGCTGCGCTGCCGCTCCGTGGTCGTGGCCACGGGTGCGCGCGCCGCGGCCGAGCTCATCCCCGGCCTGCGGATGCCGGGCTTCCACCCCGTGACCGTGCTGCACCACACCGCCCCCCGGCCGCCCTTGCGCGAGGCCTCGCTCATCATCGCCGCGGGGCGGCACGGGCCCGTCGCGCACACGATGGTCGCCAGCGAGGTCGACCCCTCGCGGGCGCCCGCCGGGCGGCCCCTGATCACCTCGACGGTGCTGGGCGCGGCGGCCTCGCTGCCCACCGCCGAACTCGACCGCGCCGCGCGGGCGCAGCTCGCCCGCGTCTACGGCACCACGACCGGCGACTGGCAGCTGCTCGCCGCCCACCACGACCCGGAGGCCGTCCCGGCCATGCCCGCTCCGCACGACGTACGGCGCCCGGTGCGGCTGCTGTCGGGCCTCTACGTCTGCGGCGACCACCGGGACACGAGCACGGTCCAGGGCGCCCTGTTCTCGGGCCGCCGAGCGGCCCTGGCCGTCCTCCGCGACCTGGGCATCCGCGCCGGCCAGGACTCGGAAGAACTCCAGGCGGCGTAACGCCTCCGGCGGGGGCTTGCCGTACGACTCGCGTCCGGCACGGCACCGCCGACCACGCCCGGTGGGGGTTGCCCGCCACGGCGGCGGGGGGTTCTTGCCTGCGGCAAGGAACTGCCTGCCGCAGGCAGCGGAGCCGGAGGCCAAGAGGCCCCGCCTCTTGAATCCGCCGCAACGGCGCCGAGCCGAGACGGCGGAGACCGGCGGTGCCGGACAGGCCTCAGGCCCTGGGTCCAACCCCGGCACCGAGCCCAAGGCTCCTTGCCGACAGGCAAAAACCACCGCCGTAACGACAGCCAACCCCCGCCGGAGGCGACCGGTGGCGCCGAAACGTAGCGAGCCCAAGGCCCCTCGCCGCCAGGCGAGAACACCCGCCGCAACGGCGAGCCCCCACCGGAGGTGACCCGCGGTGCCGATCACACCCCCGGCCAGGGACCGGCACAGCCCGCCGCAGGCGGACCCGTGGTGGTGGAGGGGCCGCAGGCCCGCCTACAGCACCGCCACCTTCTCCCGGTACGCCCGCACCGCCGCCGCATCCCGGTACGGTTCGAGCCGGCGCTCGAAGTCCCGGATGTACTCCAGCGCCCGCACCGACCGCATCTCCGCCGCCGCCTGCGCCGCCTCCGCCCCCAGCTGGCACGCCTGCTCCAGCTCGCCGAGGCCGAGCCGCGCCGTGGCCAGCACCACGCGGCAGAAGAGGCGGCTGCGGGCGTACGCCTGGCTGCGGAGCTGCAGCGAGCGCTCGGCGTGCTGCGCCGCGGCCCGGTACTGCTGCAGATCGCGGTGGCAGTGCCCGAACTCGTCCGCCAGCTGGGCCTCGTCGAAGAAGCGGGCCCAGTACGGCACGTCGTCGCCCGGGCGGGCGGACTCCAGCGCCCGCTCCGCCCGCGCCAGCGACGCCGAGCAGGCCCGTACCTCTCCGAGCACGCCGTGCCCGCGCGCCTCCACCGCGTGGAGCAGCGACTGCACCACCGACGGGGCGCTGGACCCGATGCCCTGCTGGGCGACCCTGGCCAGCTGCACCGCCTCCCGGCCGTGGCCGAGGTAGACCGCCTGGCGGCTCATCGTGACGAGGACGTAGCTGCCGTAGGAGCGGTCCCCCGCGGCCTGCGCGAGCCGCAGCGCCTGGACGAAGTACCGCTGCGCCAGCCCGTGCGCGGCGATGTCGTACGAGGTCCACCCGGCGAGCCGGGTGAGGTCGGCGACGGCGGCGAAGAGCCGGCGCCCCGTCGCCTCCCCGTACGTGCCGCGCAGCATCGGCTCGGCCTCGTGCTCCAGGTAGCGCACGAGGGCCTGGCGGGCGTGCCCGCCGCCGTAGGCGTGGTCGAGCGTGCGGAAGAGCTCGCCGACCGAGCGCAGCGCCGCGATGTCGCCCATCGAGACGCGGCCGCCGGGGCCGCGGTCGATGTGCCGCTGGCGGGGCTGGTGCGCGCGACCCTGGGCCGGGACCCGGCCGCCCTCGCCGGCGGGGGCCCCGCGGGCGACGCGCTCGTCGGCCCGGCCGATCAGCCAGTCCCGGCTGGGCACCACCAGCCCGGCCGGGGTGAAGGCGATCTTCCGGAGCTCGGTGTGGCTGCCGGAGTCCTTGCGCCAGAGGCCGCTGACGATGTCAATGGCCTCTTCCGGGGACGCGGCGAATTCGAGCCCCGCGTACACCGGGGCGCAGGCGTCCAGCCCCAGGTCCTGCGCGGACAGCCGCCGCCCGAGCCGCCGGGTGAAGACCTCGGCGATCAGCGCCGGGGTGGTGCCCCGGGGCTGCTGGCCGCGCAGCCAGCGGGTGACGGACGTCTTGTCGTAGCGCAGGTCGAGGCCGTGCTCAAGCCCTAACTGATCGACTCGCCGAGCCAGCCCTGCGTTGGAGAAGCCCGCCTCCGCGATCAACGCGGCGAGCTGACGGTTGGGGATGCGCTGCGGGGGTCGTTCCGTCATCAGCCTGCCGGTCTCCCTGATCTCGTTCTGGAACGGCGCGAACTTAGCGGTCCCCAACGCCCTGATCGCTCCCTTCGCCCCGCATTCATCCGATCGTGTGAGGACAGATCAAATTCACCCGGACGGCGGGCCGAGCTGCCCTCGCCGCCGCAACCGCCCGCGGCGCACCCTCCGCCCGCCGTGCCCCGCCCGCCTGCAGGGATGCCGGCGGGCGCCCGTACAGTGGCAAAGGAGCATGTTGGAGAAGGCCTCAAAGGGCCGAAAAGGGCTGAAGAGGAGCTGAGGAGCCGCCGTGAGTGAGCTGCGCTTCGTCCACCTGGGCTTCGGGGCGGACGCCGTCGAGTATCAGGAGGCGTGGCAGGAGCAGCGCCGGGTCCACGCCGCCCGGTTCGCGGACGAGATCCCGGACACCTGCCTGCTGCTGGAGCACCCGGCGGTCTACACCGCGGGACGGCGCACGGAGGACAGCGAGCGCCCCCTCGACGGCACCCCGGTCGTGGACGTGGACCGCGGCGGGAAGATCACCTGGCACGGCCCGGGCCAGCTCGTCGGCTATCCCATCCTCAAGCTGCCCCGCCCGGTGGACGTCATCGCGCACGTCCGCCGCCTGGAGGAGGCGCTCATCCGCGCCTGCGCCGAGCTGGGCCTTGCGACCACCCGCGTGGAGGGCCGCAGCGGCGTGTGGGTGCTGGGCGACCCCGTCGAGGAGCGCCCGGCGATCGGCGGCCTTTCCCTGGACTTCGACCCGCGGCTGGCGGACGAGGAGTTCGACCCCCGCCTGAACGGCCCGGAGTACGCCCCGTCGAACGCCGGCCAGCGCCGCGAGGACCGCAAGCTGGCGGCGATCGGCATCCGGATCGCCAAGGGCGTGACGATGCACGGCTTCGCGCTGAACTGTGATCCTGACAACACCTGGTTCGACCGGATCGTCCCGTGCGGCATCCGCGACGCGGGCGTGACCTCCCTCTCGAACGAGCTGGGGCGGCGGGTGACCGTGGCCGAGGCGCTGCCGCTGGTGGAGAAGCACCTGCGGGAGGTCCTGGAGGCGGCGGAGCCGCAGCCGCGCCCGGTGGAGGCCCGGGCGAGCTAGCCGCGGGCCGGCCACCGCCGGGGGCGGGCCGGCCGCCGGCGGGGGAATGCGCCCGGGGCTCCATGAGTTGCCCAGGGCACAGGAATGACCAGCGTAGGAAATAACGGGCGTACCCTGGTGTCCGCCGAGGAATCGAAGTCATAGGGAGCCGGACGTGTCGGCAGTCGCACCCGACGGACGCAAGATGCTGCGCTTGGAGGTCCGGAACGCCCAGACCCCCATCGAGCGCAAGCCCGAGTGGATCAAGACCCGCGCGAAGATGGGCCCCGAGTACACCGAGCTGCAGGGCCTGGTGAAGCGCGAGGGCCTGCACACCGTGTGCCAGGAGGCGGGCTGCCCCAACATCTACGAGTGCTGGGAGGACCGCGAGGCCACCTTCCTCATCGGCGGCGACCAGTGCACCCGGCGCTGCGACTTCTGCCAGATCGACACCGGCAAGCCCCAGGCCCTGGACCGGGACGAGCCGCGCCGCGTCGGCGAGTCGGTCGTCACGATGGACCTGAACTACGCCACGATCACCGGCGTCGCCCGCGACGACCTGGCGGACGGCGGCGCCTGGCTGTACGCCGAGACCGTGCGCCAGATCCACCTGCAGACCGCGGAGCGCGCGGACGGCCGCACGAAGGTCGAGCTCCTCGCGCCGGACTTCAACGCCGTCCCCGAGCTGCTGGACGAGGTCTTCGCCTCGCGCCCCGAGGTCTTCGCGCACAACGTCGAGACCGTGCCGCGGATCTTCCGCCGCATCCGCCCCGGCTTCCGCTACGAGCGCTCGCTGGAGGTCATCACCAAGGCCCGCGAGGCCGGCCTGGTGACCAAGTCCAACCTGATCCTGGGCATGGGCGAGGAGCGGTCCGAGGTCAGCGAGGCCCTGCGCGACCTGCACGAGGCGGGCTGCGAGCTCATCACCATCACCCAGTACCTGCGGCCGTCGCCGCGGCACCACCCCGTGGAGCGCTGGGTGAAGCCGCAGGAGTTCGTCGAGCTGAAGGCGGAGGCCGAGGAGATCGGCTACGCCGGCGTCATGTCCGGCCCCCTGGTCCGTTCGTCGTACCGGGCCGGCCGCCTGTACCAGCAGGCGATCGAGCGGCGCGCCGCCGCGCCGTCGAGCCAGGCGGTCTGACCTGCGGCTCCGGCTCGCTCACAGACCAGTGGACGCGGCCCGTGCCTCCCCCGCCGGACGGTGGGGGACGGTGCGGGCCGCGTCAACGTTTCATAGGTGTTTGACCAAGGGGTCATCCATTGGTAACACCGTTCCGTGACGATGAGGGTACGCACAGCAGTTCCCAGTGCGCACAGAACTCCGTACGCTTCGCCCCGCTCTTCCCGCTCTTCCCGCACGTCACGCTCCGCCTCCACCGGTGCGCACCTCCAGCCCCCCGCTGCCCACTGATCACTCCGCTCCCGAGGAGACATCACATGCAGGCCGCGCCCGCCCACGCAGCCACGGCGACAGTCGCCGCCCGTGCCGCTTCCGCCCTGCCCGCCACGCTCTCCGTGCGGCCTCCGTCCGTCACCGGGGCCCTGCGGGCCCTGGAGGGGCTGCTGATGCGCGGCGGCCAGCGCACCGCACGGCGCAACGCCTGGACCGCGGTGCTGGAGGACCGCCGCCGGGCCAAGGACCGGCGGGAGGCGCAGCACGTGCTCGAGGCCGTGGCGGCCCCCGGTCCGCAGGCGACGTAAACTTCGCCTTATGGCGAGGAAGGCAACACCTGAGAAGCAGGCTGAGAAGCAGGGGCGACTGCAGCAGATCGTCCTGTCCTACAAGATGACGCGAGAGGCCGATCCGAAGGTCGGTCTGGTCGTCGCGGGCGTGGGCATCGTCGTCCTCGGTGTCCTGCTCGCCGTGGGCTTCGCGATCGGCCACCCGGTTTACCTGGGCATTCTCGGCGTGCTGCTGGCGTTCCTCGCGATGGCGATCGTCTTCGGGCAGCGCGCCCAGCGTGCGTACCAGGGCAAGATCGAGGGCCAGCTGGGCGCGGCCGCGGCCATCCTGGAGCAGCAGATGGGCCGGAAGTGGACGACGACGTCCCCCGTCGCCTTCACCCGTGAGGGGGACATGGTCCACCGCGCGGTCAGCAAGGCCGGCATCGTGCTCATCGGCGAGGGCAACCCCGGCCGGGTCAAGGGCCTGCTGGCGGCCGAGAAGCGCAAGATGGCGCGCATCGTGGACGTCCCGGTGCACGACTTCATCATCGGCAACGGCGAGGGCCAGCTGCCGCTGAAGAAGATGCGCATGACGCTGGCGAAGCTGCCGCAGGTGGTCCCGGGCGACAAGGTCACGGCGACCACCGACCGGCTGCGGGCGCTCGGGGACCCGATGAAGAACATGCCGATCCCGAAGGGTCCGCTGCCCAAGGGCGCGCGGATGCCGAAGGGCCGCTGAGAAGGCGCACCGAGCGACGAATGAGGGCGGGGCCGGGATCGAAAGATCCGGCCCCGCCCTCATTATTAATTGCTGATCATTCGCTGGTCGTCAGACCCGCACCTGGACGGCGCGGGCGAGCTTGTCATGGAGTCCGCGGGTGTCGCGGTCCCAGATGACGGCCGGGATGACGACGGCGAGGAGTACGCTGCGGAACAGGACGCGGGGCGCGGAGAGCCGTCCCCCGCCCTCGGCGACGACCCTCAGCCCGAGGAGCCGCTTCCCGGGAGTGCAGCCGACCGTACCGACGGTGACGACGCTGAGTACGAAGAAGATCAGCAGCGCCCAGTTGCCCGCCTGCTGGGGCTTTCCGTCCGCGAGGAAGGCGTAGGCGATGAGCATGCACAGCGCCCAGTCGATGAAGACGGCGCCGAAGCGCCGCCCGAGCGGGGCGATCGAGCCGGGCCCCTCCGCGGGGAGCCCGAGGCGCTCGCCCCGGTGCCCGAAGTCGACGCCCATCTCCTCGGCGGCCGCGCGCGGGCCGGAGAGCCATGAGCCGATTGCTTGCCTGTTGTCCACCCGTCCACGGTACTGCGCCCGTATGCGTTTCCCCGGGACCGGGGGTCGCGGGGCCGCGCCCCACGGCCCCGCCCGGCCGGTCCCGCGTGCGTGTTTCACGGCACATCCGGGCCGCACCCCGGTTAACCTCGGCGAAACAAATGGGTCATGCCCGGGAAATCCCGTCTCTCTAGGGTCGGCCGCAGCGCGCCGGTGCGATACGGACCGCGCCACCGAAGCAATCCCCGACCGCGTGCGGCCGGGCTAGGAGGAGTTGGATGTTCCAGAACGCCGACGAGGCCAAGAAGTTCATCTCGGATGAGGACGTCAAGTTCGTCGACGTCCGATTCTGCGACCTGCCTGGCGTGATGCAGCACTTCACGATCCCGGCCGCGGCCTTCGACCCGGATGACGAGCTGGCCTTCGACGGCTCCTCCATCCGCGGCTTCCAGGCCATTCACGAGTCCGACATGGCCCTGCGCGCGGACCTGTCCACGGCCCGGCTGGACCCCTTCCGCCGGGACAAGACGCTCAACATCAACTTCTTTATCCACGACCCGATCACGGGCGAGCAGTACAGCCGCGACCCGCGCAACATCGCCAAGAAGGCCGAGGCCTACCTCGCCTCCACCGGCATCGCGGACACCGCGTACTTCGGCCCGGAGGCGGAGTTCTACGTCTTCGACAGCGTGCGCTTCAACACCGCCGCGAACGAGTCCTTCTACCACATCGACTCCGAGGCCGGCGCCTGGAACACCGGCGCGGTCGAGGACAACCGCGGTTACAAGGTCCGTTACAAGGGCGGCTACTTCCCGGCCCCGCCGGTCGACCACTTCGCCGACCTGCGCGCCGAGATCTCCCTGGAGCTGGACAAGGCCGGCCTGCAGGTCGAGCGCCAGCACCACGAGGTCGGCACCGCCGGCCAGGCCGAGATCAACTACAAGTTCAACACGCTGCTCGCCGCCGCCGACGACCTGATGCTCTTCAAGTACATCGTGAAGAACGTCGCCTGGCGCAACGGCAAGACCGCCACCTTCATGCCGAAGCCGATCTTCGGCGACAACGGCTCGGGCATGCACGTCCACCAGTCCCTGTGGAACGGCGGCGAGCCCCTCTTCTACGACGAGCAGGGCTACGCCGGCCTCTCGGACACCGCCCGCTACTACATCGGCGGCATCCTCAAGCACGCCCCGTCGCTGCTGGCCTTCACCAACCCCACGGTGAACTCCTACCACCGCCTCGTCCCCGGCTTCGAGGCCCCGGTCAACCTGGTCTACTCCCAGCGCAACCGCTCCGCCGCCATGCGCATCCCGATCACGGGCTCGAACCCGAAGGCCAAGCGCGTCGAGTTCCGCGCCCCGGACCCGTCCTCGAACCCCTACCTCGCCTTCTCGGCCCTCCTCCTGGCCGGCCTCGACGGCGTCAAGAACAAGATCGAGCCCGCCGAGCCGATCGACAAGGACCTCTACGAGCTCGCCCCCGACGAGCACGCCAACGTCCCCCAGGTCCCGACCTCCCTCCCGGCCGTCCTCGACGCCCTGGAGCAGGACAACGAGTACCTCCAGGCCGGCGGCGTCTTCACCGCCGACCTGATCGAGACCTGGATCGACTACAAGCGCACCAACGAAATCGCCCCGATCCAGCTCCGCCCGCACCCGCACGAGTTCGAGATGTACTTCGACATCTAAGAACTCCGGGCCCGGAGCGAAAGCATTCGCAGGCCGTGTTCTTCCCTTCGGGGAGAGCACGGCCTGCGGGCTTTTCTTCTGGTCCCGGTCTATCGGGGCCTACTCGGGCGGCTCCGTCAGGCGGACGGTGCTGAGGATCTTGCGGGCGGTGTCGTCCGGGAGCTCGTCCTTCACGCCCTTTACGCCGAAGATCGTGAAGGACGTGTACTCGTTGTTCTTGGGGTTCTTGAAGACGAACGCGGTGGCCTTGCCGTCGGAGTCGCACTTGTTCTTCTTCGGGGCGCCCGAGGAGGAGGCCGTGACCAGGGTGCCGGACAGGCCGGACTTGGTGGTGTAGAGCTCCGCCGGGCCGGTCTTGACCTTCTTCTTGTCGGGCTGGGTGTAGTTGCCGTATACCCACGCCTCGGCGTTGGCGCGGGCGGCGTCCTCCGGGTCCTGGCCGGCGCGCTCGCTGCGGGAGCCGGCCGCTGCGACGGCCGTGTGCTCCTCCTTGTCGCCGCTGCCGGTGCTGCACCACGTCGGGTTCAGCATCGCCGGCGCCATCATGGCGACGAGCGGCTTGTCTTCGGGATCGTTCTTCTCGGAGACATAGGTGACCCAGTCGGGCTGCCGGCGGTCCCACTCGGGAGGCACGTCGAAGGCGACGCCCTTCGCGGGGTTCGTGACGACCTTCCAGCCGGGGACGACCGGCGCCGGGTCGTGACCGGCGCGGGGGTTGTCTGCGCTCGGCTGGGCCGTGGGGTCCGTGCTGCGCGCGGACGCCGGGGAGTCCGCGGGCGGCTGAGGGTTCCTGGCCTCGGCCTCCTTGCCGTCTCCCAGGACGAGGAAGGCGGTGACGCCCGCGGCAACGACGACGGCCGTCGCCGCGGCGATGGCGATGACCTTCGTCCTGTTCCCACCGCCCCGCGGCGGCTGAGGCTGCCCGTACGGGCCCGGCTGCTGATACGGATTCGCCTGCCCGCCCTGCGGATGTCCGCCATCCCCCGGCGGCTGCTGTCCCTGCCACATGGGGCGCAAGCCTACGCGCCGGCCCGCGGCGCGGGCCCGGGCGGGTCAGCGGGTGGTGTAGCCGCCGTTGATGAAGAGGGTCTGGCCGTTGAGCCACCAGCCGTCCGTCAGCAGGAAGCGCACGTACGGGACGATGTCCTCGATCTTGGTGAGGTCGCCGTTCATGGACGAGGACTTGTGGTACGCGACGGAGTCGTCCGACTCGGCCGGGTAGAAGAACGAGGTGTCCATCGGGCCGGGGGCGATGTTGTTCACCGAGATGTTCCGGCCGAAGAGCTCCTTGGAGAGGGCCCGGGTGAAGTGCTCGACGGGGGCCTTGCTGCCGGCGTAGACGGAGTAGAGGCCGGTGTAGGCGGCGAGCAGGGACGTCACGATGGTGACGATGGAGCCGTCGCGCTCGATGCGTTTGGCGGCCTCGCGCATCATGAAGTACGCCGCCTTGCTGTTGACGGCGAACATCTTGTCGAACTCTTCCTCCGACGTCTCGGTCATCGGCTTCTTGATGACCATGCCGGCGGTGTTGACCATGTGGTCGACCCCGCCGAACGTCCGCACCGCCGCGTCGAAGAGCTTCTCGACCTCGGCGACCTTCGTCAGGTCGCCCTGGTGGGCGAAGGCGTCGCCGCCGGCCTTCTTCACGTCCGCGACGGTCTGCTCGGCCTTGTCGCGCGAGGAGTCGCTGTTGTAGTGGACGACGACCTTGGCTCCGTCCGGGGCGATCTCCCGGGCGATGAGGCCGCCGAGGTTCTTCGAGGCGCCGCCGATGACGACGACCTTGTCCTTGAGCGTACGAGCAGGCATGGGCCTCTCCCAGTGACGACATGACGACCGGCATGACGACCCTCTTGCCACGTTATGGGCAAGTACGGGAGTTCGCACGCGCGGCGAAGCGGCACGCCGGGAGAGGCCCGCTCCTCCTGTCAGCGGTGAGGTCAGTAGGTGAGGTCAGTAGTTGGCGGCGTCGTGGATGAGGGAGCGCACCGCCCGGCACGTCGTGGCGGAGGGCTCGTGGACCCCGATGCGGACCGCCGTGGCCCGTATGCGGCGGTTGCTCGCCTGCTCCGGGCGGTAGACCCCGGAGTGCAGCAGGGCGATCGCGAGACGCATCGCCTTCAGCTGGCGGTTGTGGGACTCGTACCAGGCGCGCGGGCGCCCCGCGGGCATGGGCTTCTTCGGCAGGGTGGCGAGGCTCGGGAGATCGGGGAGACCGGGAAGATCGGACAGAGTGGATGCGGCTACGGCCATGGGCGCTCCTCCAGAGGGGGTTTCACAACCTCTCTCGTATGCTTCGATTTTACTGCCCCCCACTGACAATCGCCCCAGCTCAGACGGGATTTGACAGAGGCAGGGGGTACCGTGTGGGGCATGGAGATCTGGATCAATCCCGCCTGTTCGAAGTGCCGGAGCGCCATCGGCCTGCTCGACGCCGAAGGCGCCGGTTACACCGTGCGCCGCTATCTGGAGGACGTCCCCGGCGAGGACGAGCTCCGCGCGATGCTCGACCGCCTCGGCCTGGAGCCGTGGGACATCACCCGCACCCAGGAGGCCGCGGCGAAGGAGCTCGGCGTCAAGGACTGGCCGCGCGACGCGGGCGCGCGCGAGCGGTGGATCAAGGCGCTGGCCGAGCACCCGAAGATCATCCAGCGGCCGATCATCACCGCCGACGACGGCACGGCGGTGGTGGGCCGCACGGAGGAGGCCGTACGGGAGGCCCTCGCACGGTCACGGCCCGCCGCGGGCTGACGGGAGGGACACGGGCCCGGGCCCGGCCCGCAGGCGCCCGGCCGCGCCCGGCCGCGCCGGGCATCCGCCCGCCCCCGGCGGTATAACGGGTGGTGTGGCACGCCGCTCCGCCGAGGAGGGGCCCATGAAACCCGCCTGCCCGAAACCCGGCTACCTGCCCATCGAGGACCACGGGATCATCGGCGACCTGCACACCGTGGCGCTCGTCGGGGTGGACGGCACGATCGACTGGTGCTGCCTGCCCCGCTTCGACGCGCCCTCCGTCTTCGCCTCCCTGCTCGACGCCGAACGCGGAGGGTCGTTCTCCGTCACGGTGCGCGACGCGGAGCGTACCAAGCAGATGTACATGCCCGACTCGAACGTCCTGCTGACCCGCTTCCTGGGCCGGGACTCGGTGGCCGAGCTGTACGACTTCATGGTCCCCGACCACCCGTCCTGCCCGGCTTCGGGCATCCGCCAGATCGTGCGGGAGGTCCGCGTGCTGCGCGGCCGGGCCGTGGTCGACGTGTGCTGCCGGCCCGCGTTCGACTACGGCCGCGCCCCGCACACGGTCACGCCGGTGCGCGGGGCGGGCGTCGTCTTCGCGGGCCCGGCCGGCTTCCTCGTGCTGCGCTCCTCCGTGCCCCTCACGCCCGGCGACGGGGGCGCCGCGTGCGCGACCGTGACACTGGAGCCCGGGCAGTCCCTGGAGCTCGCCGCGCAGTGGGACGGAGCGGGGGCCGTACGGGCGGGCGTGGTGCGCCCGTTCGACGCCGCGGAGGCCACCCGGCTGCTGGACAAGACGCTGCAGTACTGGGACGGCTGGCTGCGCCAGTCGCAGTACCGGGGCCGCTACCGCGAGGTGGTCGAGCGCTCGGCGCTGGCCCTGAAGCTGCTGGTGTACCAGCCCAGCGGCGCCCTGGTCGCCGCGGCGACCACGTCCCTGCCGGAGGCCGCGGGCGGCGGCCGCAACTGGGACTACCGCTACACCTGGGTCCGCGACGCCGCCTTCACGCTCTACGCGCTGATGCGGCTGGGCTTCACGGAAGAGGCCGCCGCGTTCATCGACTGGCTCCACCAGCGCTGCACGCAGGCCCCGCCCGGCACCGGGCTGCAGGTGCTGTACGGCATCGACGGCCGCGCCGACCTGCCCGAGACGGTCCTGGACCACCTCTGCGGCTACGACGGCGCGCGCCCGGTGCGGATCGGCAACGCCGCGGCCGGCCAGACCCAGCTCGACATCCACGGCGAGCTCATGGACTCCGTCTACCTGTACAACAAGCACGCCGAGCCCATCTCGTACGAGCTGTGGGAGGCGCTGGGCCGGCAGCTCGACTGGCTGCAGAAGAACTGGGAGGAGCCGGACGACGGGATCTGGGAGACCCGCGGCGGCCGGCAGCGCTTCACGTACTCCGCGCTGATGACGTGGGTCGCCTTCGAGCGGGCCATGCGCATCGCGCGGCACCGCGGCATGCCGGCCCCGGTCGAGCAGTGGCGGGACACGGCGGCGGCCGCGTACCGCTTCGTGCAGGACCGCTGCTGGGCGCCGGACCTCGGCGCGTACACGCAGTACCCGGACAGCAGGACGCTGGACGCCTCGCTGCTGGTGATGCCGCTGGTGAAGTTCGCGGGCCCCAAGGACCCCCGCTTCCTGTCCACGGTGCGGCGGATCGAGGAGGAGCTGGTCAGCGACAGCCTGGTGCACCGTTACCGGACGGACGGCAGCGACGGCCTGGACGGCGGCGAGGGAACGTTCAACCTGTGCTCGTTCTGGTACGTGGAGGCGCTCGCCCGCTCCGGGCGGATCGGCGAGGCCCGCTACGTCTTCGAGAAGATGATCACGCATGCGAACCACCTCGGCCTGTACGCCGAGGAGATCGGGCCCGCGGGCGAGGCGCTCGGGAACTTCCCGCAGGCGTTCACCCACCTCGCCCTGATCAGCGCCGCGACGAACCTGGACCGCGCCCTGGCCGCGCACCACGGGCCGGCGGCGCGGCACTGGCACGCCGGCTGAGCCGCCGACGCCGGCACCGGCCCCCGGCACACCCGGCGGACGCCGCACCCCGCGGACGCCGCACCCGGCGGACGCCACGCCCCGCGGCCCCACGTCAGATCCCCGTCATCCGCCTCTCCAGCGCCTTGATATCGGCCCTCCGCTCCTGTTCGACCTGGGCGGCGAACGCGTCCGGGAAGATGTCCTCCTCCCCCGCCTCCAGGCCGTCGATCATGGCGGCGGCCACCTCCGCGGGGGACACGCGCGGGAACTCCCCGAACGCGGGCTCGTGGCGGACGACGTAGTCGAACATGTCCGTGTCGACGGGCCCCGGGAAGACGGCGTGGACGGCGATGCCGCGGGGCCGCAGATCCGCCCGCACGGCCTGCGTCATCAGGTGCAGCGCGGCCTTCGAGGCGGGATATCCGCCGAGCGACGGCGTGCCGCCGAAGGCGCCGACGCTGATGACGTTGGCGACGGCCCCGCCGCCGTTGCGCTCCAGGACGGGCACGAAGGCGCGCAGGACCCGCAGGGTGCCCAGGAAGTTGGTGCGCATCACGTCCTCGACGGCGCCGAGGTCCATGTCGAGGAGGTGGCCGACGGCGTGCGTGGCGGCGTTGTTCACCAGCAGGGTGACGTCGGGCGCCGCTTCCGCCGCGGCCTCGACGGTGGCGGGCGCGGTGAGGTCCAGCGTGAGCGGGACCACGCGGTCGGGGGCCTCGGCCACGACCGGCTCCAGGGCCGCGGGATTGCGCGCCGCGGCATGGACGCGCCGGGCGCCGCGGGCCAGGAAGGCGGAGACGAGCGCCCGGCCGATGCCGCGGTTGGCGCCGGTCACGAGCACGGTCGAACCGTCGATGTTCACTGAATTCCTCTCGCGGGTGCCGGCGGCCGGCTCACCTCAGCGGCAGCCCGAACAGCTCTTCCAGCTTCTTCACCGTCTCGGCCGGGTCGCCGTCCAGGACGGTGGTCATGCCGAGGTCCTGGGCGGGCGGCAGGTTGCGCGCGGAGTCGTCGACGAAGACGCAGGCCTCGGCGGGCAGTTGCAGCTTCTTCAGGATGAGCGGGTAGATCCCGGGCTCCGGCTTGCGCAGGCCGTGGTCGCCCGACAGGACCACGGCGTCGTACAGGGTGTCGAAGCCGTAGCCCTGGTAGGGGTCGTAGGGGCCGGAGCCGAGGCTGTTGGACAGGATGCCCACCTTCACGCCCGCGCGGCGGGCCGCCTGGCCGGCCGCGAGCATCACCGGCTCCGGGCGGAGGTCGGCGAGGACGCGGCCGATCAGGTTGTCAGCGGCGACGCCGAGCAGCGCGGCGGTGCGTTCGTTCCATTCCATCTGGCCGATCCGGCCGAGCTCCAGCTGCGCGTAGATCTCGCGCCCTTCCGGGTCCGCGGAGATGACCTGGAGGAACGCGTCGGGCGCAAGGCCTTCGCGCAGGCAGAAGGCCCGGGTGCACTCGGCGATCGGGGTGGTCAGGACACCGCCGAAATCGAGCACGAGACCCTGGCGCAGGGGCGGGGGCATGGGAACTCCTCACGGTGGGTCGGTCACCGCATCTCTTCCACTCTTCCAACGGACTCAACGACTCATGCGCGAACGCGACACGAAGTCGTCGCCGCGCGTAGGGGAATTGATCACCGTAAGGATGTCCGGAAGTAACAGGGGCTGATTTGATGTGGCAATGCCGAAGCTCCAGCCCGCGCTCACGATCACGCTCGCCGCCGTCGCCTGCGCCGCCGCCCTGCCGCAGACGGCCGCCCGGGCCGACGGCGTTCCGGAATTGAAGGTGCTGACGTACAACACCTTCCTCATGAGCAAGAACCTCTACCCCAACTGGGGGCAGGACCACCGCGCCGAGGAGATACCGAAGGCCGGGTTCTTCCGCGGAAACGACGTCGTCGTCCTGCAGGAGGCATTCGACAACGGCGCCTCCGACGCGCTGAAGGCGAATGCGGCCGGCGCGTACCCGTACCAGACGCCGGTCGTCGGGCGCGGCAAGGACGGCTGGGACGCCACGGGCGGGAACTACTCGTCCACCACGCCGGAGGACGGCGGTGTCACTGTGCTCAGCAAGTGGCCGATCGTCCGCAAGGAACAGGTGATCTTCAAGGACGCGTGCGGCGCGGACTGGTGGTCCAACAAGGGCTTCGCCTATGTCGTGTTGAATGTGAACGGTACGAAGGTGCACGTCGTCGGTACGCACGCGCAGTCGACGGACAGCGGTTGCGCGGCGGGCGAGGCGGCGGCGGACCGCGCGAAGCAGTTCCGCCAGATCGGCGCCTTCCTGGACGCGAAGAACATTCCGGCGAACGAACAGGTCATGGTCGCCGGCGACCTGAACGTGGACGCGCACGGAAGCGAATACGCGTCCCTGCTCGCGAATGCCGGTCTCGCCCCGGCGACGGAACGCACCGGCCACCCGTACTCCTTCGACACGAAGGAGAACTCGATCGCGGCCTACCGCTATCCGTCGGACCCCCGCGAGGACCTCGACTACGTCCTGCACCGCAACGGCCACGCCCGCCCGGCGACCTGGAAGAACGCGGTGGTCAAGGAACCGTCCGCGCCGTGGACGGTCTCCAGCTGGGGCAAGGAGTACACGTACACCGATCTCAGTGACCACTACCCGGTCGTGGCGGGGAATTCCTGAACCCGGAACGCAGGGCGCGGACCGGCCTAGGGTGGGGCGCATGAACGCACCCGAGCAGCCGCCCGCGCCACGGCGTTATCCGCCCAGGCCCCGGCCCGGCGACCGCGTCGCGGTGGTCTCGCCGTCGTCGGGGCTGCCGGGCCTGTTCCCCCGTCCCTTCGAACTCGGGCTGCGGCGGCTGAAGTCGGAATTCGGGCTGCTGCCGGTGGAATATCCGGCGACCCGGCAGATGGGGTCGAGCCCCGCCGAGCGGGCCGCCGATCTGCACGCGGCGTTCGCGGACCCGGACATCAAGGCGGTGTTCGCCAGCATCGGCGGGGACGACCAGATCACGGTGCTGCCGCACCTCGACCGGGAACTGGTCCGGGCGCATCCCAAGCCGTTCTTCGGCTACAGCGACAACACCGCCCTGCTGGTCTGGCTGTGGAATGCGGGGATCGTCGGATTCCACGGCGCGAGCGTGATGGTGGAGCTGGGCAGGCCCGGTGCGCTGCACCCGCGGACGGCGGAGTCGCTGCGGGCCGCGCTGTTCTCCCCGGGGCCGTACGAGCTGACCGCGCCGGGCGCCTCCAACGACGTCGACCGGCCCTGGGACGATCCGCAGACCTTCGCGAGCGAGCCCGTGCTCGCGCCCTGCGACGACTGGTCGTGGCGGAATCCCGGCCGCACGGCGGTGGAGGGCGTCGCGTGGGGCGGCAACCTCGAAGTGCTGTCGTGGCTGCTGATGGCCGATGCCGGGATCGGGCCGCCCGCGGCGTACGCGGGCTGCGTGCTGTTCCTGGAAACCTCGGAGGAGATGCCGCGCGCCGAGGAGGTCTTCCGGATCCTGCGCTGCATGGGCGAGCGGGGGCTGCTGCGGCAGTTCCGCGCGCTGCTGATGGGGCGGGCGAAGTCGTGGTCCTTCCAGCGGCCGCTGGGCCGGGAGGACGCGGCCGCGTACCGGCGGGCGCAGCGGGAGGCGGTGGAGCGCGCGCTGGACGCGTACGCGCCGGAGCTGCCCGTCGTCTTCGACGTGGACCTGGGGCACACCGATCCGCAACTGGTGATCCCGTACGGGGGTGTGGTGCGGGTGGACGGGCCGGCGCGGCGGATCACCGTGACGTACTGATCGCGGCCGATCACCGTCACGTACTGAGTGCCGGTGCGCGGCCTGCCAGCGCACGGGCTGTCGGCGTGCGGCCGCGACGTACGG
This sequence comes from Streptomyces sp. URMC 127, assembly GCF_051386535.1. NCBI lineage: Bacteria > Bacillati > Actinomycetota > Actinomycetes > Kitasatosporales > Streptomycetaceae > Streptomyces > Streptomyces sp. URMC 127. Next base: position 8,465 of record NZ_JBPQTW010000059.1, on the reverse strand, counting down.
GGCACCGGTGTGCGGGCCGTCACGGCCCGTTGTCAGTGGCAGGTGCCAGGATGATTCCCACGCGGGCCGCCGACGGGGGGCGGCCCTTCAGCGAGGGGGGATCCATGCTGCCATCCATGCTGCCCATCACCGTCAACACCGAGTCCGGAGAGGTGCGTTCGCACGTCACCGCCGAGCGGCTGGCGGAGATCATCGCCGGGCTGGGCGGGGAGGGCGACCGGTTCGCGGTGGTCGAGCGCACGGAGCCCGCGGAGGGGGCGGGGGACGGCGGCGACCACTACATCCAGACGTGGCACGAGGGCGACGGCCCGTACGAGGTGGAGTACCGCGCGGGGACGGCCGAGCGGCACTTCGGGGTGCGGATGGAGAGCGCCGCCGAGGTGACGGCCGTGTTCGTGGCGTGGGCGCGGGGCGAGGAGGGGTGGACGGAGGGGTACGCGTGGGAGCGGGTCCCGTTTCCGGAGGAGGAGGAAGAGGCCGGGTCCGCCCCCGGCCCGGATCCGGAGCCGCCGGCGGCGGACGGCGGCACCCCGCTCTCCGTGCCGGACGCCCGCCGGACAGACCGGCCGTGAGGCGGCCGGGGGTGATCAGGGCTTCATCTTCCGGAGGCGATTGCTCCGCATTTTCCGGGCGCCTCCCGGGTGGTGGGCATCACGCCAGGGTTCCGTATCCACCTGCACGGGGAGTCTGCTGCCCCGCCGCAGGTCATGCTTCAATAGGGGCATGGCCAGCTTCCAGAACACCGCGACGGGTCGCTTCGACCTTGAGCCCTTCTGGCCTTCTCGTCAGCACGACGACTTCGACCGAGTGTGTTGCCGCGCGACTTCCGCGCAGGCCCCCTCCTCCCGCTGACCCCCACGTCGAAGTCAGCCGCCGGTCCCCAGTCCCCCGGCCAACGGCCCCGCGCACCCGCACGTCCCCTCGACGGTCCCTCGCGCGAAAGAGCTGAGCTCTCCATGACGAACCTCCGTACCCTCGCCGTGCCCGCCCCGTCCACCGCGGCCACCGCCACCACGCACCCCTCGCACACCGCGCACACCGCGCATCGCCACCGGCTCCGGGCCGTCTCGCCGGACGAGGTGCCGCCGGTCGCCGAGCTGCTGCACTCCGGCGCGGCCACGTGGATGCCCGCGCCCCAGCACACCGTGCCGTCGCTGCCCGGCCAGCCGCCGATGATCGGCTATCTGGTCCTCGTCCCGGCCGAGCAGCAGGCCGCCGAGCCCGCGCCCGCCACCCGCGGGGACGCCCTGGTGAGCATCGACCCCGAGCAGCGCACGGCCAGCGTTGCCGGGCGCCCGCTCGACCTCACGTACCTGGAGTTCGAGCTGCTGTCCCACCTGGTCGCCCACCCCCACCGGGTGCACACGCGCGACCAGTTGGTGACGACCGTGTGGGGCTACGGTCACGTGGGCGACGGCCGGACGGTGGACGTCCACGTGGCCCGGCTGCGCCGCAAGATGGGGGCCGAGCACCGCGCGTCGATCGTGACCGTCCGCCGGGTCGGCTACAAGTACGCCCCGCCCGCCGGCTACTGATCACCGGCGCTCCCGGGCGGCCTTCAGCCGCGGAGCTGCCCGGCTCCTGCGGGTAAAGGCCGAGGTCAGAGGTGGGGCTAGGTACACCATGGCCGGGGCGGTGCCCCCCGTGACGATCATGTCGCGATCGTCCAGACTGGTTCCCGGGCCCGGGGCACGGGCCCGGGAGCACAACCCTGGGGGGAACCGGATGAAGAAGGTCAGCGACGCACTGCTGACGGCGGCGCGCGGCCTGTGGCTGGCGATCTTCGGCATGGCGACGTCGATCCTGCTGTTCGCGCTGACCATGGTCTCCCTGGTGCTCATGGTGCTGGGGATCGGCCTGTTCACGACGCCGGTGCTCGTGAGGGCCCTGCGGGCGCACGCCTCCCTGCGCCGCCGCCAGGCGAAGGCGTGGGCGGGCGTGGAGATCCCCGAGCCGTACCGTCCGCTGCCGGCCCGGCGCACCGGGCTCGCCGGTCAGGTGGAGCTCTGCACGGCCCTGCTCAAGGACCCCGCCACCTGGCGCGACCTGCTGTGGCTGCTGGTGGACGGCACGGCCGGCACGGTGCTGTCGCTGCTCGCCCCCGCCCTCGTCCTCTACCTGCCGTGGGGCGTCGTGCTGGCCCTCGGCGTCTGGGAGCCGATCGACCGGGCGGGCGGCGGCCTGTGGTTCACCTTCGTCCACATCACCGACCAGTCCAGCGCGAACCTGGCGGCCGCGCTCGGCCTGGTCTGGGCCGTCGTGGGCGCCCTCCTGGCCCGGCCGCTGCTGCGCACGGACTTCCTGCTGGCCAAGCAGCTGCTCGCGCCCGGCCCGGCCGCGGCCCGCGAGCTGGAGCTGGCCCGGCGCGTCGACCGGCTCACCGAGTCCCGGCACGACGCGGTGGACGGCTCCGCGGCCGAGCTGCGCCGCATCGAGCGCGACCTGCACGACGGGGCGCAGGCCCGCCTGGTCGCCATGGGCATGAGCCTGGGCACGATCGAGGCGCTGATCGAGAAGGACCCGGCCCGCGCCAAGCAGCTCGTGGCCGCGGCCCGCGCCGACTCCGCCGAGGCCCTGACGGAGCTGCGCGACCTGGTGCGGGGCATCCATCCGCCGGTGCTGGCCGAGCGCGGCCTCGCCGACGCCCTGCGGGCCCTGGCGCTGCGGATGCCGCTGCCCGTCGAGGTGGACGTGGAGCTGGCCGGCCGGGCCGAGGAGCCGGTCGAGACGGCGGCGTACTTCGCGGTGAGCGAGGTGCTGACCAACGCCGCCAAGCACTCGGGGGCCCGGCAGGTGTGGCTCGACGTGCACCACGCGGACGGCATGCTGCGGATCTCCGTGACGGACGACGGCCGCGGCGGGGCGGGCGCACCGGCGGGCGACACGGCCGGCGGCGCGGCCGGGGCGAGGCGTCCGGCGGGCTCGGGTCTGGCCGGCATCGAGCGGCGCATCGGCACGCTGGACGGCGTGCTGGCCGTGAGCAGCCCCGTGGGCGGGCCGACCCTGGTCACGATGGAGATCCCCTGCGTGCTGCGCTGACGCCCGCCCCGGCGGACGCCGTGGCCGGCTCCGTCCGCCGCGGCGGAGCAACGGGAGCCGGGCCGCCGACCCGGCTCCCGCCGCGTCCGCGGCATCGGGGACGATGAGCGCGGACCGCCTGAACGGCCCGCCCGCCCCGGGCCTTCCGGGGCGCCGTCCCGACCGCCGCTGGAGTGCCCGTGCGCGTTGTGCTCGCCGAAGACCTGTTCCTGCTGAGGGACGGCCTGGTCCGGCTGCTGGAGGCGTACGACTTCGAGATCGCGGCGGCCGTGGAGAGCGGCCCCGAGCTGTCCCGGGCCCTCGCCGAACTGCGGCCGGACGTGGCGGTGGTGGACGTACGGCTGCCGCCGTCGTTCACCGACGAGGGCCTGCAGTGCGCGCTCGCCGCGCGGCGGGAGACGCCGGGCCTGCCGGTGCTGGTGCTGTCCCAGCACGTGGAGCAGCTGTACGCGCGGGAGCTGCTCGCGGACGGCAGCGGGGGCGTCGGCTATCTGCTGAAGGACCGCGTCTTCGACGCCGACCAGTTCGTGGACGCGGTCCGCAGGGTCGCGGCGGGCGGCACGGCCATGGATCCGCAGGTCATCTCGCAGCTGCTGTCGCGGCGGTCGCAGGACCGGCCGATGGGCCGGCTGACGCCGCGCGAGCGCGAGGTGATCGAGCTGATGGCCCAGGGCCGGTCGAACGCGGCGATCGCCGCGCAGCTGCACGTGACCGAGCGGGCGGTCGCGAAGCACACGTCGAACATCTTCGGGAAGCTCGGCCTGCCGCCGTCCGACGACGACAACCGCCGCGTCCTCGCGGTGCTGGCGTATCTCGACCGGGGCTGACCGGCTCCCGGCCGGAGACGTCCGGCTCCCGGCCGAGGCTGACCGGCTCCCGCCCGGGGCTGACCGGCCGAGCGGCCGGGCCGCCACGGCTGAACGCCGAGCGCGCCCCATTGCTCCCTCTGGTGACGCCGGTTAACGTGCGCCGCGCACGCGTCCGTTGTCGCATTCAGCACAGTGGAGGGCGCCATGACCGATCTGCCGTTCCGTCAGCCGAGCGACCGGCCGAAGCCGTCGAGACGCCTGCTGCTGGGCACCGCCGGGGCCCTCGGTGCCGCGGCCGCCCTCGCCTCCCACGCCTCGCCCGCCCGGGCCACCGCCGCCCGCCCTCCGTTCGACACCGCCCCCGCCCGGGCGGCCCTCGTGCGGCTGCTGGGCGCCGCGCACGCGGAGCAGTTCCGGCTGACCGCGCTCGCGTCCGCCGAGGGCGAGGACCGCTTCGAGGTGTCCGGCCGCACGGGGCGGATCGAGGTGTCCGGGACGAGCCCGGCGGTGCTGCTGACAGGGGTGCACTGGTACCTCAAGTACACGTGCGGGGCGCACATCACCTGGGGGGCGCGCCAGGTGAGCCTGCCGCGCAGCCTGCCCGCCCCGGCCCGCCCGCTGCGGCGGTCCACCCGGCTCCGGCACCGCTTCGCCCTCAACGACACCAACGACGGCTACACCTTCCCCTACGCCGACTGGCCCTACTGGGAACGGATGATCGACATCCTGGCCCTGCACGGCTGCAACGAGGTCCTCGTCATAAGCGGTCACGAGGCGGTCTACCAGCGCGTCCTGCTCGACTTCGGCTACAGCGACGCGGAGGCCCGCGGCTGGCTGCCCGCCCCGTCCCACCAGCCGTGGTGGCTCCTTGCGAACCTCAGCGGCTACGGCGGCCCGCTCGGCCAGAAGCTCATCGACGCGCGGGCCGCCCTCGGCGCCCGGATCACCGCCAGGCTGCGCGAGCTGGGCATGGCGCCGGTGCTCCCGGGCTACTACGGCTCCGTGCCGGAAGGTTTCAGCACCCGCAACGCCGACGCGCGCGTCGTCCCGCAGGGCACCTGGCACGGCTTCCGGCGCCCGGACTGGCTGGACCCGCGCTCGGGCGCGTTCGCCCGCGTGGCGGCCTCCTTCTACGGGCACCAGGCCCGGCTCCTCGGCCCGGCGCGGCACTTCAAGATGGACCTGCTGCACGAGGGCGGCACGGCGGGCGACGTGCCCGTCGCGGCCGCCGCCCGCGCCGTCGAGCAGGCCCTGCGCACCGCGCACCCGGACGCGACCTGGGTGATCCTCGGCTGGGAGGACAACCCGCTGCCCGAGCTGCTGGGCGCCGTCGACCGGCAGCGGATGCTGATCGTCGACGGCGTCTCCGACCGCTTCTCCCGCGCCGCCGACCGCGAGAAGGACTGGGGCGGCACCCCGTACGCGTTCGGCAGCATCCCCAACTACGGGGGGCGCACCACGCTCGGGGCCAAGACCCACGTGTGGGACGAGAGGTTCTTCGCGTGGCGCGACAAGCCGGGCAGCGCCCTGGCCGGCACCGCGTACATGCCCGAGGGCGCCGACCGGGACCCGGCCGCCTTCGAGTGCTTCTCCGAGCTGGCGTGGCTGGAGCGGGCACCCGACCGGGCGCAGTGGTTCGCCTCCTACGCGGACTTCCGCTACGGCCGCGCGGACAAGGCGGCCCGGGAGGCGTGGACCGTGCTGGCCGGCACCGCCTACCGGCAGAGCGCTCCCGGGCGCAGCGACCCGCACGACAGCCTCTTCGCCGCCCGCCCGTCCCTCGGTGCGGACCGCGCCGCCGAGTACGCGCCGAGCGCCCCCGCCTACGACCCCGTCCGCTTCGACGCCGCGCTCGGCGGGCTGCTCGGCGTCGCGGCGGGTCTGCGCGGCGCGGACACCTACCGCTACGACCTGGTCGACGTGGCCCGGCAGGCCGTCGCCCACCGCAGCCGGCAGCTGCTCCCGCAGCTCGCGGAGGCGTACGCGCGCAAGGACCTCGCCGCCTTCCGCGCGCTGTCCGCGCTGTGGCTGAAGCTGATGCGGCTCGCCGACGACATCGCGGGCACGCACAAGGCCTTCATGCTCGGGCCCTGGACGGCCGCCGCCCGGGCGATGGGCACCGACGCGGACGAGGCCGCCGAGCTGGAGCGCACCGCGCGCGTGCTCGTGACCGTGTGGGGCTCGCGCAGCACGTCCGACGGCGGCAAGCTGCACGACTACGGAAGCCGCGACTGGCACGGCCTCATCGGCGACTTCTACCTGCCGCGCTGGCGGCGCCGGCTGGAGGAGCTGGAGGACGCGCTGCGCGCCGGGCGGGCGCCGCGGGCCACGGACTGGTTCACGATAGAGGAGTTCTGGACGCGCGAGCGCACCGAGCATCCGCAGCGGCCGGCGGGCGACCCGTACCGCACGGCGGTGCGCGTGCGGGACACGCTGGCCGCCGCGCCCTACCAGGGGACGCTCGCGTCGGTGCTCGACCCGGTTTCCGTCGTACCCGGCGGGACGGCGGAGCTCTCCGCCTCGCTCACCAACGCCAACGGCTTCCGCGCCACGGGCCGCGCCGAACTCGCCGTCTCCGGCCTGCCCGCCGCCCCGCAGGGCCCGGTCTCGGTGCCGAGGCTGGCGCCCGGCGCGACGCTGCCGGCCCGCTGGCGCGTCACCGCTCCGGCGGCACCGCTGGAACGGCCGCTGCAGCCGGTGCCGTACGAGGTGAGCGCGCGCTACGGGCCGCAGGGCGAGGAGCCGGTGCGGGCCGTGCGAGGGGGCACGCTCTTCCTGGCCGGGCCACTGTCGGACGGCTGGCGGACGGTCACCAACAACGCCGCCGTCTTCGGGCAGTTGGGCGCGGACCGGTTCGCGATCGACGGCTCCGGCGACGACCTGTGGAAGCGGACCGAGGAGTTCGGCGCGGTGTACCGGGCGGGCGTGCTGGGCGTCGGCGCGGCCGTCACCGTACGGGTCCTCAGCCAGACGGACACCAACGGCTGGGCCCGTGCGGGCCTCATCGCGCGGAACGCGCTCGGCACACGGTGGTCCGCGGGAGCGGTGAACCTGGCGCTGACGCCCGGGCAAGGGGTCGTCCTGTCGTACGACGCGAACGGCGACGGCACGTTCGACGCCTACCGGCAGGTGGCCGGCGTCCGCGCCCCGGTCTTCCTGCGCCTGACGCGCACGGGCGCCGACGCGTTCGGCGCGGAGTACTCCACGGACGGCACGGCGTGGCAGCCGGTCGCCACGGCGAAGGTCCCCGGCGCGGCGGCGGTCCAGGACGCGGGCCTGTTCATGACGGCGGGCAACGACGGGAGCGGCGCGCGGGGCCTCGCGGAGTTCGCCGATTGGGCAGTACGGGGCCACTAGCCGCGGGGGCGGCGGACGGCGCCTCGGGCGGGTCCGGCACCGCCGGATTCCACCGTCGTGGTTACGCGCCGTCGCGGCGGGACTTTCCCGCCTGCGGCGAGAGGCGGCGGATGCCCTTGCGGTCCACAGGCCCGGCCTCTCTTTCCGCCGCAGCGGCGATCAGCCCCCGCGGCGGTGTCCGGCGGTGCCGGTCCCACCGGACCCGTACGGCGGGGGAGAGCGGCCACGCCCCCGCGGGCGCGGGGTTCGTCTCCGTTAGGCACAATAACGGTAGATATCCGGCAAATATCTGATCGATATCAGACACGCTGTGCGCTACAGAGCCAGGAGACGCCCGCATGCCGCAGTTCGACGCCTCGACCATCATCAACCTCCGCGACCTCGGAGGCATCGCGCTGACCGGCGACTCCGCCGTCCGCCCCGGCCTGCTGCTGCGCTCGGGCCAGCTCGACCGGCTCGACCCCGCCGCCGACCCGGCGGTCGCCGCCCTCGGCATCCACACGGTCGTCGACCTGCGTACCGAGCACGAGCGGGAGGAGCGGCCCGACCAGGTGCCGGCCGGCGCCCGGCTCATCGTCGCGGACGTGATGGCCGGCGGCGCGGCGGCCCGCGCCGCCGCGGACGGCGGCGTGCCGGCCAGGCTCGACTCCGTGCTGGGCAGCCCCGCCGTCGCCGAGGAGCACCTGGGCAACGGCAAGGCCGAGAAGCTGCTGTGCGACTCCTACCGCTCCTTCGTCACCTCGGAATCCGCCTGCACCGCCTACGGCCGCCTGCTGTCGGCGCTCGCCGAGCCGGACTGCGGCCCGCTGCTCTTCCACTGCACGGCAGGCAAGGACCGCACGGGCTGGGCCGCCGCCGTCATCCTGCTGCTCCTGGGCGCGGACGAGGAGACGGTCCGCGCCGAGTACCTCGCGGTGAACCCGGCGGTACGGGCCGCCTTCGCCCCGCTCAGCGACCGCTTCACCGCCGCGGGCGGCGACCCGGAGATCGCCGACGCGATCCTCGGAGTGCGCTCGGCGTACCTCACGGCGGCGCTGGAGGAGATGGAGCGGACCTACGGCGGGGTGACCGCGTACGTCCGCGACGGCCTGGGCATCGCCGACGAGGCGGTCGACCGCATCCGGGCACGCTGCATCGCCTGACGCCCCCGCCGGCTCCCCCGCCCGGGCGGGGCCCGGGGGCGCGCAGGAGTGAGGTGACCATCTCACCATTCACTCGTTCTATGGATCGTGGAGCAGCAAGCGACAGCCCCCCGCCCCC
>NZ_JBPQTW010000058.1:0-33806 GCF_051386535.1 Streptomyces sp. URMC 127 | reverse complement strand
CCGTTCGGCGGGCTACGGGGGCGCGGGCGGGGGTGCCGCCCTCCCGGGCTACGGGACCGCGGCCCCGTCCGTCACCGCGCCGCCGGCACCGGCGCCGGCGCCGGCCGCCCCGTGGTATTCCGCCGCCCGCTCCAGCACCAGCACCGCCACGTCGTCCTGCAGCCGTCCGCCCGTGTGCGCGTCGAGGTCCGCGCGCAGCCGCCCCAGGAGCCGGGGAGTGGGCAGGGCGGCCCAGGCGTCGAGCCGCTCCGCGAGCGGGTAGCAGGCGCCGTCCGGCGACCGGGCCTCGGTCACCCCGTCGGTGCAGGCCAGCACCCGGCAGCCGGGCGGCAGGGCGACGCGCTGTGCCGTCCGCGGCGCGGCGGCCAGGTCACCGAGGCCCAAGGGCAGTCCCGCGTCGGCCGGTTCCAGCTCGCGGACCCCGCCGTCCGCACCGATCAGGAACGGCGCGACGTGCCCGCAGTCCACGAACACCAGCGGCACGTGCCCGCCCGCACCCGGATCGCCCGGGCCTTCCGGGCTTTCCGGGCCTTCCGGGCCTTCCTCGGTGCCGAAGACCAGCGCGGTCACGAACTCCTCCGCCGCCCTCATCCGCACGTCCTCCGGCTGCCCGCCGTGCCGCTCCGGCCGCAGCCGCGCCTGGTACTCCGCCGACCGGTGGTAGCGGTACAGCCCCTGCTCCATCGCCACCACGCCGCTCTCCAGGTCGCGCCGGTGGTAGGCCGCCTCGCGGAAGGCGGTCAGCACGGCCGCCCCCGCGCCCAGGGTGCCCAGCCCCTTGCCGCGCACGTCACCGATGAGCACGCGCGTCCCGTACGGCGTGTCGACCACCTCGTACACGTCGCCGCCGACGAGCGCCTCCCGCTGCGAGGACACGTAGAAGCCGTCCACGACGACGCTGGGCGTGTGCAGCGGCAGCGGCCGCAGCAGCGCCCGCTGCGCGGCCTCGCCGGTGGCCCGTACGCGCTCCAGCAGGGCGTCGCCGTCGCGCCGCAGCCGGGCCACGGCGATGCTCGCGCCCACCATCAGGGCATTGCCGACGAACGAGCCGACCCGGTTGACGGCCACCTCGCCGCCCACGACGCCGTGGTGCGCCACCATCAGGCAGAAGTCGAGGACCCCGACGAACACCGTCTGCCGGTACGTGCACAGCGCAGCGGCCGTCATCGGGGCGAGGGCGGCGTAGACGTCCAGCCGGAGGTTCGACGGTGTCATCAGGTCGACGGCCACGACGGCGCCCAGGTAGGCCAGGACGAGCGCGAAGGGGAGTCTGCGCGACGACACCGGGGCGGGACCTCCACGCCGGAACGGGATGCGGAACGGCATATGCAACGACATACGAAACGCGATACATAGGGGCATTTGTGCCATCACACCCTGACACGAGTGATGCGCCCCGGCCACCGTTGCGATCTTGGCGCCGCCGCCTCTTGACTCAGAGTTTGCGGTACGTACGGGCGTCGTCGGCCGCGGCGAGCACGGCCGCGAGGTCGCCGCCGGCCGAGGCCGTCACCAGCGCGGCCACCGCGCCCTCCACGAACGGGGCGTCGGCGATGCGCACCTCGGAGCCGCCGAAGCCCTCGGCCAGCAGCGCCTTCACCGTGAGGACCGCGCTGCCCATGTCGCAGAACACGGCCACGCCCCGGCCCTGGCCGGCGCTCTCGACCGCCCGCCGCACGAGGTCGGCGCTGGTGCCGACCGAGCCGTCCGGCAGCCCGCCGGCCGGGGCCGCCGGGGCCGGGTCGCCCGTGCCGGTCAGGGCCCGCGCGAGGGCCGCCGTCGAGGCGGCGACCTCGCGGCTGTGCGAGACCAGCACGACGCCGACCCGGCCCTCGGGCGCCGCCTGCGCGGGCGCCCCGGCCGCCGCGGCCTCCCGCTCCGGGGGCGCCGCGCACAGCTCCGGGTCCGTGGCCTCGTACAACGCCGTCACCAGCAGCGCGGAGGAGGCCGCGCCCGGGTCCTGATGGCCGATGCTGCGCTCGCCCAGATAGCTGGCCCGGCCCCGGCGGGCCTGCAGCGGGACCGTCGCCTCTGCTCCCTCGCGGGCCGCCCGCGCGGCGGCGTCCAGGGCGGCCACGACGCCCTGCGGGAGGGCGGCGGTGTACGCGTCGGCGGCCGGCTGGAGCGCGTCGACCATGGTCTTGTCCCCGGGCGCGGAGTCCCCGAGCCGCCGCACGCTCGCCACGGCGGCGCCGAGCGCCCGCCCCAGCACCTCCGGCTCGGCCACGGGCTCCTCGCCGAGCACCTTCCCCATGCGCCGCAGCACCGTCCCGTACAGCGGCCCCGACGCCCCGCCCACGGTGTTCGTCAGGTGCAACCCGACCGCCATCAGCAGCGCCCCCGGCGTGGCGGGCGGCTCCGCGGCCACGGCCTCGGCGGCGGAGGTGAACCCGCGCTTGAGGTTCGCGCCGTGGTCGGCGTCGCCGATGGCGGCGTCGAGCTCGGTGAGATGCGCCGACTCCGCGACGATCACGCGCGTGGCGCGGTCGAGGAAGCGGCGGAAGAAGGCGAGGTCGAGCGGGACGGTCATGTGCGATGGCTCCTCGGTGAACGACGTCGCGAACGGCTTCGCGAGCACCTCGTGAACAACAGGCCTCGGCGCGGCTCAGCGTAGTGTGCGAGCCTCGCCCATGTGATCGCCCGGGGAGGTGGGCGACATCCGCCCCGCCGCCTACTTTGTTGAATCCGTAACGGATGGTTGCCGGGCGCGTAACGCCCCGCTACCCGCGTCCCGCCGACGCGTTGAAGCTGCCGACAGCACGACGACTCGACAGGTCAGGAGCAGCGCATGGCAGACGGGTTCACCCCTGAGCAAGGTCTTCCGGCACGGCGCAACTGGTGCGCGCGGCACAAGGTCCTTACGGGGTTAGGGGCCTTCCTCGCACTGATCGTGGTCCTCGCCATGGCCACGGGAGGCGGCAAGAACGACAAGTCCGCGAAGGCCGGCACTCCGCCGCAGAGTGCTCCCGAGGCGCGGGCCTCCGGCCCGGGCGCCGGAGCCTCCGAGGCGGACGGGGACAGCAAGAAGGCCGGTGCAGCCGGCAGCAGAGCACCCGCGGCGGCCGGCCGCACGCAGGCCAAGGAAGTCACGAACGGCAGTTACATCGTCGGTGAGGACGTGCCGTCCGGGGTGTACGTCAGCAAGGGGGCGAACGACGACGCCATGGGTCTGTGCACCGTGGCGACGGAGCCGAAGTCGGGGAAGTTCCCGCAGTTCAAAGCCGCGAAGAAGGGCGAGCAGGTCATCGTCACACTCGCGGACGGGGACGGGACCGTCACGATCTCGGGCTGTGAGCCCTTCACGCAGCGCAGGTGACGGAACGGCTCTCCCGCCGCCCGGCCGCCGTCGCGGCGCCGGGCGGCTACCCATGGGATGATCAAGCCCATGTGGAACCACGGGGGTACGTGCAGGCGCTGCGGGCGGGAGGGCCGTTTGCGGCGCGGTCAGTGCCGGAGGTGCCGGCGCGCGGAGCGGGCCGACCTGGCGGTGGACGCCGCGGACACCGCGATCGAGCTGGGAGCCATCGGCGGGCTGTGGCGCGTCATCAAGACCGTGGTGAGGGTCCTGGCCGACTGAGCGGCCGGCCCGCTCACCGGCGTTCCTCGAAGTGGCTCGGGCGGCCCGCGCGGAGCACCAGGCGGCCCAGCCGCTCCGCTTCCTCCCGCCGCACGAGACGCGCCTCTCCCCCGCGCCCCCGCAGGACGGCCGCGTGCCACGGCGTGGCCCACGCGTCCGCCGCCTCCAGCAGGCGGATGCCGAACTTCTCCGCGCCCGGGCGCTGCGGGTGGATGGACAGGCGCACCGACCGCGGGTGGCAGTCGGCGATGAGATCGCCCCAGGCGCGACTGCGCGCGATGACGCCGTAGGCGCGGGTCCGGCACTCGCGCTGCAGCGCGGACCGCGTGCCGGCGAAGTCCGCGGTGTCCTCGACGAGGAAACGGGTGATGCCCCGGTAGAGCCGCGCCGTCTCCTCGTCGGTGCGGACCAGGGCGCGCAGCTCCTCGACGGGCGGCGCGTAGGCCTCCGTCACGAGCCGCCGCTTGGTGTCGTGGTCCAGGTCGCCGTGGACGTCGCGCAGGTCGAACGTGTCCAGCCGGCCGAGCCCTTCCGTGGCGATCAGGGCGCGCAGCTCGTCGCCGTAGGCGTCGATGTGCTCGTCGGGCACGTGGATGAGGTCTCCGAAGATGTGGCCGTCGGAGCAGATCAGTATCCGCGCGCCGGGCGCGTAGACCTCGCCGATGCGCGCGCAGAGCCGGTCGAGGAAGCCGAGCGAGAGGCGTTCGCCCTCGTCGGGCAGGTGACCGAGGACCTTGGCGGGGTTCGGGGACTTGCACGGGAAGCCGGGCAGGGTGAAGAGGACGGGCTCGCCGGCGTCCGTGAACTGCCGTATCTGACGCAACTGCTCCGGAAAGTCCGCGGGGTCCGCGGAGCCCGGCCCGGTGGTGCGGTGGTACGGCAGGAGGAGGCGGAGGATGCGCGCCTCTACGGTCGCGGTGGCATCTACGGATGATGCCGCGTCTGCGGTTTCTGCCGCACCTACGGTTTCTGCCGCACCTACGGTTTCTGCCGCACCTGCGGTTACTGCCGCGTCTGCGGTCGTCGGGGGCTCAGCGGTCATGAGGGCCCCGGCCGGAAGGGTCAGCGTGGCGTACGGCACGGGCGCGCTCACCCCCGCCCGCGCGGGCAGACGGGCCGGTCGAAGGCGACCGGCAGTTCGGCGGTGCCGCGGCCGAGGACGGCGGGGATCCAGGACAGCTCCTCGTCGGGGACGGCCAGCCGCAGGCCGGGCAGCCGGTCGAGCAAGGTCCCGAGGGCCACCTGGAGTTCGATGCGGGCGAGGGCCGCGCCGGGGCAGAAGTGGATGCCGTGGCCGAAGGCGAGGTGCGGGCCCTGGGCCCGGTCCAGGTCGAGGGTGTCGGGGTCGGGGAAGCGCTCGGGGTCGCGGTTGGCGGCGCACAGGGAGACGATCACGGAGTCGCCGGCGGGCACCCGCGTGCCGTGCAGGTCCGCGTCCTCGGCGAGGAACCGCCAGGTCGTCAGCTCGAAGGCGCTGTCGAGGCGCATCAGTTCCTCGACGGCGGCGGGCATGAGCTCCGGTTCGGCCCGCAGCCGGGCTAGCGCGGCGGGGTGGCGGAGCAGGTTCACCATGGCGGTGGTGATCTGGTTGGTGACGGGTTCCTGGCCGGCCACCAGCAGCTGGAAGATCATGGAGTCCAGCTCCTCCTGGGTCAGTTCGCCGCCGTCGCGGGCCTCGACCAGCCGGCTGAGCAGCCCGTCGCCGGGCGCAGCGCGGCGGTCGGCGACGACCTCGGCGATGTAGCCCTGGAGTTCGCGCAGCAGCGCCTCGTAGGCGGGCCGCCCGGGATCCGCGGGGCCGACGGGCGCCACGACCTTGCCCCACTCGCGGCGGAAACGGGCGGCCAGGTGCGGCGGCAGGCCGATGACCTCGGTGAGGACCTGGAAGGGAAAGCGGGCGGCGAAGCACTGCACGAGGTCGGCGGAGTCCGCGTCCGCCGGCATCGCGTCGACGAGCGCGTCGGCCATCTCCTGGAAGCGCGCCCGCATCCCCTCGACGCGCCGCGGCGCGAACGCGTCCGTCACCAGCCGCCGCATCGCCGTGTGCTTGGGCGGGTCCTGGTGGAGCAGGTGCACCTGCAGCTGCGAGTGCTGCGGCTCGGGCATGATCGAGGCGCGCTCGCGCCAGCGGTCGTTGCCGCGGTCGTGGTTCTTGCCGAGCCGGGGGTCGGCGAGGGTCTTCTGGGCGGCCTCGTGCCCGGTGACGAGCCAGGCGGTGACCCCGCTGGGGAAGCGGACCCGGTGGATCGGGCCGGCCTCCCGCATGCGCGCGTACAGCGGGTAGGGGTCCCGCTTGTACGCGGCCCCGGAGAGGGGGACCGGATCGGGCAGCTCGGCGGGCTCGGACGGCTCGGCGGGCACGGACGGCTCGACGGGCTCGGACGGCTCGGGCACGGACACGGTGAAGGGCTCCTCGCGAAGTCGTGGACCCCTGAGAAGTCGGACGGACGGCACGGTGAGTTCCCGCCGGTCCGGCGAAAAGTCGTACGGGCCTCCTGGCGTCCGTACGGGTTCCGTATCTCCAGGTAGTCGGCTGCGGAAGGGCTCCGGTTCCCGCGGACGAAAGGGACGATCCTCACGCGCCGCAAGTCCGCCGCGGGCGGCCGAACGGGCCGCGCCGCGTGCCACGATGACCGGATGACCGCACGTCGCGCCCTCAGACCGTACGGAGCCCTGGCCGGTTTCGTCCTGCTCCTGGCAGCCCTGTTCGGAGTCTCCTACGCCGTCGGCACCGCCGCCGGGCCGGCCGCCCCCGGCATACACCGCACCGGCGGTTCCGGCTCGGGTTCCGGTTCCGGGCAGGGCTCCGGCGGCGGGATGGGCGGCATGGAGGGCATGAACGGCATGGGCGGGATGCATGGCATGGACGGTGGACGGTGACCACGAGTACGGGTACGGGTACGGATACGGGTGCGAGCACGCGCCTTGACGACGCGAGCGCGAACGCGAACGCGACCACCGAACTGATCGTCGGCGGTATGACCTGCGCCGCGTGCGTCGCGCGCGTGGAGAAGAAGCTGGGCAGGGTCGACGGCGTGAGCGCGACCGTCAACCTGGCCACCGGCCGGGCCCGCGTCTCCCACCCCACCGGGGTCACCGCGGCCGACCTGATCGCGGTCGTCGAAGGCGCCGGCTTCACCGCGGCGCTGCCCGATCCGGAGCCGGAGGGCGGTAAGGACGGGAAGGACCGGAAGGGGGGAAAGGACAAGGACGCCGAGGCGGCCACCGGCGCGCTGACCCGGCTGCTGATCACGGCGCTGCTGTCCGTCCCCGTACTCGTCCTGTCCATGGCCCCCGGCCTGCAGTTCCGCAACTGGCAGTGGCTGTGCTTCGTCCTCGCGACGCCCGTCGCCGTGTGGGGCGCCTGGCCCTTCCACGAACGCGCGCTGCGCGGCCTGCGGCACTCGGCCGCGACCATGGACACGCTCGTCTCGCTCGGCGTGCTCGCCTCCTACGCGTGGTCCGCGTACGCCCTCTTCTTCGGCGGGGCGGGGCGGCCGGACATGCGGATGCCGTTCACGCTGGTGCCCTCGATGGCGGGCGGCACGGCGGACGTGTACCTCGAAGCGGTCGTGGGCGTCCCCCTGTTCGTGCTGATCGGCAGGCTGCTGGAGGCACGCGCCCGGCACAGCACCGGCTCGGCGCTGCGGGCGCTCGCCTCGCTGGCCGCGAAGGACGTGCTCGTACGGGACGCGGACGGCACGGAGCGCCGGGTGCCGATCGAGCGGCTGCGGGTCGGTGACCGTTTCGTGGTCCGGCCCGGCGAGCGCGTCGCGACCGACGGCGTCGTGGTCGCGGGCAGTTCGGCGCTGGACCTGTCCCTGGTGACGGGCGAGAGCGCGCCCGTGGAAGCCGGTCCGGGCTCGTCCGTCGTGGGTGGCGCGGTCAACTCCGGCGGGCTGCTGGAGGTGCGGGCCGAGGCGGTCGGCGCGGACACCCGGCTCGCGCGGATCGCCAAGCTCGTGGAGGAGGCGCAGGCGGGCAAGGCGAAGGCGCAGCGCGTGGCCGACGCCGTCGCGGGCGTCTTCGTGCCGGCGGTGCTGGCCGTCGCCGTGACGGTGCTCGGCTTCTGGCTGGGCGCGGGCGCCTCGACGCAGGCGGCCGTCACCGCCGCGGTGGCCGTCCTCGTGGTCGCCTGCCCGTGCGCGCTCGGCCTGGCCACGCCCACAGCCCTGCTGGCAGCGACGGGCCGCGGCGCGGGCCTGGGCATCCTGGTCAGCGGGCCGCAGGCGCTGGAGGGGCTGCGCCGCGTGGACACGGTCGTCCTGGACAAGACGGGCACGCTGACGACAGGTTCGATGGCGGTGACGGGCGTGACGGCACGGCCTGGCGGCCTCGGCGCGGACGCGGCCCTGCGGCTGGCCGCGGCGGTCGAACGCGGTTCGGAGCATCCGGTGGGGCGCGCGGTGTGCGCGTACGCGGCGGCGCGGGGGGCGGGGGCCGCAGGCTCTCCGGGCATGCCGGGCGGCGCGGAGGCCGCAGATGCTGCGGGCACGACGGCGGGTGCGACGGGCGGCGCGGGCGTGGCAGCGGCCACGGCGGGCGGGGCTGACGCGGCTGACGCAGAGGGCACCGCAAGCACCGCGGGCGCGGAGAGCACGGCGGGCACCGCAAGCACGGCGGGCACCGTGGACACGGCGGGCACCGCGGACACCACGGGCGCGGCGAGCAACACGAACACCACGTACACCGCGGGTATGACGGCTACGACGGATGCAACGGGCACGCCGGGTACGCCAGATACAAGGGGTGTGCCGGGTACGACGGTCACATCGAACGCCCCAAACACACCGGCCTCGCCGGACGCGCCCGCCCTGCCGGACGTCACCGGCTTCACGGCCACGCCCGGCCGGGGCGTGGCGGGGCGCGTCGGGGAGCGGCTCGTCGAGGTCGTACGGCCGGACGCCGCATCCGCCGCCCCCGCCGCGTCCCTCCGGAAGCCGGGCAAGGGCGCGCCGAAGGCGCGGAAGGGACAGCCGGTCCCGTCGGACGGCGGTCTCCCCCGGGCGCTCGCCGATGCCGTGGAGGCCGCCGGGCGCGACGGCCGGACCGCGGTCGTCGTCCGCGTGGACGGCACGCCGGAGGCCGTGATCGTCCTCGGCGACACCGTCCGCTCCGGTTCGTACCGCGCTGTCGACCACCTCAAGCGGCTCGGCCTGCGCCCCGTCCTCGCGACGGGTGACAGCGAGGGCGCGGCGCGGGCCGTCGCCGCCGAGCTCGGCATCACCGAGGTGCACGCGCGGGCCACTCCCGAGGACAAGGCCGCGCTCGTCCGCGAGCTGCGCGAACGGGGCCGCCGGGTCGCCGTCATCGGCGACGGCGTCAACGACACGGCCGCGCTCGCCGGCGCGGACCTGGGCATCGCGATGGGCGGCGGCACGGACGCGGCCATCGGCGCCGCCGACGTGACGCTGGTCCGCGAGGACATGGGCGCCCTGGCCGACGCCGTCCGGCTGGCCCGGCGGACGTCCGCCACCGTACGGGCCAACCTCGCGTGGGCCTTCGGCTACAACCTGGTCACCCTGCCGCTGGCGGCGGTGGGCCTGCTCAGCCCGATGGTCGCGGCGGCGGCGATGTCCGTCAGCTCGGTGCTGGTGGTCGCCAACAGCCTGCGGCTGCGCGGCTGGCAGCCGGTGCCCTCGCGTTCGGCGGCGGGCAGGGGCCCGCGGCGCGGCGGCGCGGCGGCCGGTTCCCACGGTTCCCATGGTTCCCGGGGCCGGCGCGCTGCCGCCCTGGCCTCGCGAGGTGACGCATGAAGTTCTTGGTGAAACTCCCGGCGAAGACCCCGGGGAAGCTCCCGGTTCCTTCCGCTCTCCTCTCCGCCGGGCGCGCCGCGCTCGTGCCGGTCCTCGCCGGCGCCGTGGCCCTGGGCGGGCTCTGCGCGTGGACGGCCTCGGGCGCGGCGGGCCGGCCGCCGCGCGTCACGGTCGAGGAGGCGCGGGTGCTGCTGCCGCTCGGCCGGGACGACACGGCCGCGTTCTTCCGCGTACGGAACGAGGGCGACGCCGACGACGAGCTCATCGGCGTCGACGCGCCCACGGCCGGAGGCGCGATGCTCAGCCGGACCGTGGTGCGGAAGGGCGCGGGCCACATGGAGATGGTGCAGTCCGCTCCCCTGCCGTCCGGCGGAACGCTGGAGATGTCCCCGCACGGGCTGGACGTCATGGTGTGGGCCCCGCCGCGGCTGAAGCTCGGCGACCGGCTGCCGGTCGTGCTGCGGTTCCGCGAAGCGGGGACGGTCCGGGTGGAGGCGGAGGTCGTCCGGCCGGGCAGCCGCTGAGCCGGGCAGCCGCTGACGGGTGAGGGTGGCGGGCCGTATGCCCCGCCACCCTCCTACCGGCTACTGGCTTTCCGGCCCACCGGACGTCCGCGCCGGGCCACGGGGCTGCGGCGCTGCCGGTCCACCACCTCCCGGTCACGCGCCGCTGCGGTGGCGAAGTGTTCCCGCCGCAACGGCGCGCAACCGCGGCGGCGAGCGCCCGGCGGAGTGCGCGGCGTCCGCAACAGTGCGGTCACGTCATCCGCCGGAAGAGGCCCACCGCCGGGCGGCGCCTACGCCGCGACCGGTACGCGCACCGCTTCCCGCTCCGCCGTCTCCAGCTGGCAGATCAGCCACTCGCGGGCCCGCGCCACGCGCGACCGCACCGTGCCGACGGGGCAGCCCGCGACGACGGCCGCCTCCGCGTAGGGCAGGCCCAGCATCTGGGTGAGCACGAACGCCTCGCGGCGCTCGTACGGCAGCCGGTCCAGCAACTGCGACAACGCCACGCCCTCGTCGAAGCCGGGCAGCTGGGCGGTCTGGGCGCGCTCGGCGGCCGACTGCCAGTCGTCGGTGTCCGACACGCGCGGGCGCGCCGCGTTGAAGCGCAGCCGGTCGACGACCGTGCGGCGGGCGATCGTCAGCAGCCACGTACGGGCCGACGAGCGGCCCTCGAAGCGGGCCAGCGAGCGCAGGGCCCGCAGGTACGTCTCCTGCACGAGGTCGTCCGCGCCCTGCGGGTCGTTGCTGAGGCGGGCGACGTAGCGGCGCACGTCGTTCTGCGTGGCCCGGATGAAGCACTCGACGGCGTCGGCGTCGCCGCCGCGGGCGGCGAGCGCCCAGGCCGTCACCGTCTCGTCGTCACGCACGGCGGCCTCCCCGGACGACCACCATGCGGGGAGCGCGGGGGGTGCCGCACGGGGCAAAAGCGGCACCGGGGACGATGGCGGGGTGCATTGCAGTGAGTTCCGTACCGCCCTGTCCGCCCGCGTCGACGGCGAGGACCTGCCGCCGGGTGTGACCGGCGCGGCCCTCGACGCGCACCTGCTGGGCTGCGCCGAGTGCTGTGCGTGGGGCGAGCGGGCCCGCCGGCTGCGGCTTCTCGCGGCGCGGTTCGACCTGAGCTGAGGCAGCCGGGGCTGAGGGTTTTGCGGGAGCGGCGTGCCGGCGCGGCACGTCCCCCGTACGGGCAGGGGTCATCGCCCTGTGTCCTTCCTGGATTCCGGGCAGCCCGAGGAGCGGGACGGGCCCGGTGACGTGGTTCGGCGCGGGGGGTCGCCGTCAGTCAGCTGACGGCGACGCGGACCGGCGGGCCACGTCGGACGAGGACGTGCGCGTACAGCAGCTGCCGCAGGCGCTGCGCGGCGCGGCTCCGGACGGCGCGGACGCGCGGCGGTCCGGAAGGCGCGGGTACGGCGACGAGGAGGACGAGGAGCGGGGCGAAGAACCGGCTGCGCACGGTGCGGGCGACCCGGAAGGCCGCCTGCTCGCCGCCAGCGAGCCACATGCCGCAGACGACGGCGACGAGGACGTGCACGGACCACATGCCGAGGGCGCCGTGGCCGGCGTGCATGGACATGGAGTGACCGGCCATGTGACCAGCCATGTCGCCGCCCATGTGACCCATCGTTCCCATGGCCCCCATGTCACCCATGTTCCCCATGGACGGCATGGAGGCCATGGAGCCGTGGTCCATGGACATTCCCATGGAAGGGTCCATGGGAGTGTCCGCAGACATGCCCACCGGCATGCCGGGGTCGAGCCCCAGCCGGACCGCGCGGGCCGTGTTCACGACGACGTTCTGCGCGAGGGCGAAGAAGAAGTGCAGCCCGGTCTGGGCACCGACGGTGGCGAGCGTGATCAGCAGCGGCCCGCGCTCGCGGCCCGCCAGGAACCACGCCCCGCTGCCCGTGCCGCACAGCGCGACGGCGACGGCCCACCACGGGACGGTCGTGCCGGACATGACCGCGTGGCCCAGGGCAGCGAGCAGCACGCAGACCGCTGCGAACACCGCGGCTCGCAGCGCTCGCGGTCCCTGTTCCGGCTGCGGCCCTGCTCTCATGACGAGCACATCGTTGCACCCGCCCCGCGCGACGCGACGGGCGGGTGCGCACTGACGCCCGTACGAACCCCCCGCACGGGCGCACGGGCCCGCCCCGTACCGTCCGCCCGGCGGTACGAGGCGGGTGGACCGCCGGCTCGGGGGAAGGACCGACGGCCCGGGGTCCCGTCGCTCCATTGGGACTCGCAGCTACGAGTCAAGCGCGGGGACGGGGCGTGCGGGAGCGTGTGTGCGGGGGCGATCGCGGGTGCGTCGTTCACACCCCGTGTGAACGATCAGCCTCCGGTCGTGCTGGTGGGGCCGGTGGAGCCGTCCGCGGCCTCGGCGGTCTTGGCCGCCTTAGTCGCCTCGGCCGCCTTCTTCGCTCCCGGTGCCTTCGCCGCCGTCTTGCGGGGCTTGCGGGTGCGACCGCCGCCCGGCAGCCAGGCCGCGCTGCTCTTGTCGCCGAAGCGGGTGCCTATCGCGCCCTTGATCACCGAGAGGGCTGCGGGCAGGGCGGCGACGGCCGCGGCCTTGAGGGCGGAGACGTCGGTGAGGTCGAACCCGTCGGCGAGGAGGAGACCGAGGAAGGTGGTGATGTAGGCGGCGGCCGTGCGCTCCAGGATGTCGAGCAGGACTTTCTGCGCTTTCTGCATGGCTGTTTCTTCGTCTCTTCCGTTCGTGTCCGATGGGGTAAGGGAAGCGTCGTGGCGGCGCGGTCCGCACCGCAAGCCCCGGAACCGCACGTGAGGAGGGACGAGGTGGTCAACCCCTGGCTGGCGATGGGGTCCGGCGACGACCCGGCCGAGCGGAGCCGTACGGTCCGCGGTGCGCACGAGGAGTTCGTGGCCGCGGGCACGGTGGGCGCGGGCGTCCGCGCGGTGGTCGCGGGCTCGTGGCGGCGGTCGGCGGCCGCGCTGCCCGCGGCCGACTTCCTCGCGCCGGTCGAGCTGGACGGCGCGGAGCTGGAGGAGTACCGGCGGGCGCACCCGCTGGCGTCCGTGATGCCGCTCTTCAGGGAGCTGCTCGGCACGATCGCGGACGACGGGGCGCATCTGCTCGCGGTGTGCGACGCGTCCGGCCGGATGCTGTGGGTCGAGGGGCACCGGGGCGTCCGGAGCCGGGCCGAGGCCATGAACTTCGTCGCCGGTGCCCGCTGGGACGAGCGGCACGCGGGCACGAACGCGCCCGGTACGGCGCTCGCCCTCGACCACGCGGTGCAGATCTTCGCCACCGAGCACTACAACCGCGCGGTCCAGCCGTGGACGTGCGCGGCGGCGCCCGTGCACGACCCGCGGACCGGGCGGCTGCTGGGCGCGGTCGACCTCACCGGCGGCGACCAGCTGGCCGCCCCGCACAGCCTGGCGCTGGTCCGGGCGACGGCGCTGGCGGCCGAGGCGAGACTGGCGGCCGGCGCCGGGCCGGGGCCGCTGCTGTCGGCCCTCGGCCGGGACGAGGCGGTGCTGGCGACGGCGGACGGCCGCCGCGTGCACCTGGGCCGGCGGCACAGCGAGATCCTCGTGCTGCTGGCCGCGCACCCGGAGGGGCTGACCGGGGATCAGCTGGCGACGGCGCTGTACGGGGAGCGCCCGGTGCCGCCGGTGACGCTGCGCGCCGAGCTGTCGCGGCTGCGGAGGCTGGTCGGTCCGCTGCTCGGCTCGCGCCCGTACCGGCTGTGCGAGCCCGTCGGGACGGACTTCGCACGAGTGGAGCGGGAGCTGGCGGCGGGTGACGTGCGCGGGGCGCTCCGCGCGTACGACGGGCCGCTGCTGCCCTCGTCGGACGCGCCGGGCGTGTGCCGGGTGCGGCGGCTGGTGGAGGGGCTGCTGCGGCGGGCGGTGCTGGGCTGCGGGGACGCGTGGGCACTGCAGCTGTGGGCGGACAGCGCGTGGGGCGAGGAGGACCTGGAGGTGTGGGAGCGGCTGCTGGCGGCGCTGCCGGTGAGCGCGCCGCAGCGGGCCGGGGTGGCGGTGCGGGCGCGGTGGTTGCGGGAGGCGTACGCGCCTGGGCCGCCGGGTCTGCCGGCCGGACGGGCAACGTTCGCGCAACGTCCTGCCTTCTAGCGTCTTGCCGGTCGCCGCCGCCGGCGCGCACGCATCACGCACGCGCCGGAAGCGGACGGCGGCAGTCCCGTCCCCGGAAGGAAGGACGTCCCATGCCTCGCTATGCCGACCCCGGCTCCTCCGGCGCGGTGGTCTCGTACCGTCCGCGCTACGACCACTGGATCGGCGGCGAGTACGTACCGCCGAAGCAGGGCGGCTACTTCGAGAACCCGACGCCGGTGAACGGGCAGCCGTTCACCGAGATCGCCCGGGGCACCGCGGAGGACGTCGAACGCGCCCTGGACGCGGCGCACGCGGCCGCCCCGGCGTGGGGCCGCACCCCCGTGGCCGAGCGGGCCGCCGTGCTGAACCGCGTCGCGGACCGCATGGAGCAGCACCTGGAGGCGCTCGCGGTCGCCGAGTCCTGGGAGAACGGCAAGCCGGTCCGCGAGACCCTCGCCGCCGACATCCCCCTCGCGATCGACCACTTCCGCTACTTCGCGGGTGCGATCCGCGCCCAGGAGGGCGGCCTCTCCGAGATCGACGCCGACACGGTCGCGTACCACTTCCACGAGCCGCTGGGCGTGGTCGCCCAGATCATCCCGTGGAACTTCCCCCTCCTGATGGCGGCGTGGAAGCTGGCCCCGGCCCTCGCGGCGGGCAACGCGGTGGTGCTGAAACCGGCGGAGCAGACCCCCGCCTCGATCCACGTCTGGCTGGACCTGGTGGCGGACCTCATCCCCCCGGGCGTGGTGAACGTCGTCAACGGCTTCGGCGTGGAGGCGGGCAAACCGCTGGCGGCCAGCCCCCGCGTGGCCAAGATCGCCTTCACCGGGGAGACGACCACGGGCCGCCTGATCATGCAGTACGCCTCCGAGAACCTGAAGCCGGTCACCCTCGAACTCGGCGGCAAGAGCCCCAACATCTTCTTCGACGACGTCTCGGCCGCGGACGACGACTTCCTGGACAAGGCCCTCGAAGGCTTCACCATGTTCGCCCTGAACCAGGGCGAGGTCTGCACCTGCCCGTCCCGGGCCCTGATCCAGCGGGGCCACTACGCGCCCTTCATGGAAGCCGCCGTCGCCCGCACCGAGGCCATCCTTCCGGGGCACCCCCTCGACACCGCCACGATGATCGGCGCCCAGGCCTCCAACGACCAGCTGGAGAAGATCCTCGCCTACCTCGACATCGGCCGCCAAGAAGGCGCCCGCACCCTCACCGGCGGCCACCGCGCCGACCTCGGCGGCGACCTCGCCGGCGGCTACTACGTCCAGCCCACGATCCTGGAAGGCCGCAACGACATGCGCGTCTTCCAGGAGGAGATCTTCGGCCCGGTGGTGGCGGTGACCCCCTTCACGGACTTCGAGGACGCCGTCACCCTCGCCAACGACACCCTCTACGGCCTGGGCGCCGGCGTCTGGACCCGCAACGGCACCACGGCCTACCGCGCCGGCCGCGCCATCCAGGCCGGCCGCGTCTGGACCAACTGCTACCACGCCTACCCGGCCCACGCCGCCTTCGGCGGCTACAAACAATCGGGCATAGGCCGCGAGACCCACAAGATGATGCTGAACCACTACCAGCAGACGAAGAACTTACTCGTCTCGTACTCCCCGAAGAAGCTGGGCTTCTTCTAGGACCTGCAAAAGGGGCCTCCGACCTGCGCTGAAGCGGGTCGGAGGCCGCTTTCCTGAGGAACCGGGCTCTGTCCGCCGAGCGTCCTCCGATGCGACATATATGCCGTTTCGTCCCGCTCCTGACCGGCACTTCCAGACCAGTCACGGACCAGGAGTCGGGGACATGTCCTCTGGCGGACGAAAGGTCTGATGCAGGCCTATAGCGCAAAGGGCGAGAGTTAGAAGCAGCAGGAGCCAGAAGAGCAGCAATGACCACCAAACATTGGACAGCGTCAGCAGCCACAGAAGCGGCAAAGCAATGCTGACAACCATGACGACTGCACCCAGGCTGGCCCAGTTGCGCCGATGCTCCACATACCGCTTTTGACGTGCCGCAGCCGCCGCTAGCTGGATTCGAACAAGCGTCTCTAGCTGATGAATCTCATCAGCTCAAGCACTGTTTCCATCCCCCTTAAGCTGACCCAAGAGCTCTAGATTCCGCACTAGATCTGCACTCAGCCGCGAGTCGCGTCGGTTCTGAACGGCTCCCGTAACCAAAGGGCCGGCTGCCGCAGCTACCACGACGCCCACTCCACCGAGCAAGGGAGCAAGCTGTGATGCCATAAATGCTCCTTCCTTGAGTGGAGGGAGCATAACTATGGGGACTGTCCGCCGACGACCGAAGCGTCTCAGCCAGTTCCCCAAGAAGGCATCAACGGGTAGACAGCAATGCCCCCACAGCAGGCATCAGATCTACGGGCATCCTCGCCCAGAGGCGACTCCAACGGTCAGGACTTCACCTCCACTCCTTCATGGCCGCCTCTATTCGGCGGTTCGCGCACTCCTGGCCCTGGGGGACCTTTGCGTAGACGCGCAACAGGACCGCAATGTTGTTGGCCAGCCCGGCGGGCGCACTCGGCCGGGTCGACGCCGGAGTGGGGCCAGAAGGAGATGCCCGCATGGCGCAGGTCGTAGGGGCGCTTGGCGACGAGTGACACCTGTTCCTCCTTCGACAGGGCGGCCTCGCGCGCCTTCTTCCAGGCCTTGGTACGCGGCGCTCTGGACGTAGAGGTCACCGCCGCTGCGGAAGAGGCGGCCGTCCGGGGCGGTTCCGAAGCGATCGATGTGCCCACGGAGCATCGTCACGAAGTCCGGGGGGATCGGTACCGGCCGGGTCTCCCTCAGCGCCCGCTTCTTCAGGGAGTGGACCGCATGGGCCTGTCCATCGTCCGTCCACTGGGTGCCGGAGAGCACGATGCCGCCCCGCAGGGTGAGCAGGCCCCACCCCCTGTCGGGCAGATGGCACTGGGAGAGCTCCAGCCGGATCACCTCCGCTGGCCGCATACCCGCGAAGCACAAGCAACCAAAGAAGGCTTCGAGGCGCGGCCCGCGGCCGCCCAGCTCGCGCACTGCATCGAATAGCCGGCGTACCTGGGCGAGGTTGGGCACGCACTCCGGGTCCAGCTCCCCCGTAGACTGCGAAGCCTGCCACTTCACCCTGCAAGAGGGCGGGTCATGAAGTAGCCCTTCTCGACGGCGAGACTGAGGCTGTCGCTCAAGGCAGCCCTCTTGCGCAGCGCGGTCTTGGCCGCCGCCTGCTTGCCGTCAAGCTTGAGCTTGACGGCATCGAGGGCCTGCCGAACGACGGCGGCATCCTCAAGGGCTCCGATAGGAAGCGACTGCTTCTCGATCCAGTTGAGGGCATGCCGCCACTCCTCCGGCGGCTCCTCCTCCCACGCCTACTTGTTGAAAGCCCAGCTGTACAGGGCACGCCGCAGAACCCGGTGATCCAGATAGGAGGATCCGGGCTTGACCAGTGCCGCGGTGATGGTCGCCATGGCATCAGCCAGCGTGCGGCGCGTATTGCTCGGAGTGTGCTGCCACTTCTGGTCGATGTAGTCGTGAGCGTGCTAGTACCAGGTGACCTTTTACTTGCTGGCCCGCAATTCTAAGATCGGAAGTCCGGTCTGCTCGTCGAATGGCTCCCCCTCGCGAGCCGGGGTCATCAGCTTCGAACGTCGGCTCTCGGCGAGGCCCTTGGTACTGAACGACTCGGACTTCTCCCGGCTGCCAACCGTCCAGCGCACCTGGAACGGGGTGCGGCGGCCAGGCCGCTCGCGTATTTCCCAGAAGCGGACGCGGTAGCTGATTCCCACGCGTCGCCCCTGTCCTCCTCGCAGCCGGCCCACCAGGCGTCGAGGTCGGAGCGGCGGAAGCGAAGTGATCCACTCCCGGATCGTCTTGTCGACCCGCGCGGTCTTCGGCCCCATCCTCTGAGCACACCCCCGACTCGTGTACGGCGCAGCCGCTGCGGCAGCCTAGGAACGTTCCTAGCCTGATCCTGGCATGCGCGGGTGATCTATCGAAGGGCGCGATACCTCAGACATCCGAACCACCAGCCGCGCTCAACGGTCGGCTGACGCGCCCGCAGGGGCCTGAATCTCGAACTCCGCCCGTCGGATAAACCTTCCAACGACGCTGCCTGGACCGTAGCGGCTGACGATCTCGGCGATACGGTCGCCGAGATCGGTACGAGTGCCGTCCGGCGTCTTGGTCATATCGCAGAACACCACGGCGTCGACCAAGTGACCTTCTCCGACCTTGAGCTCCGCGGCGAGCACATCGTGCAGACCGCGTTCCTCCGCTTCCAGCAGCGCGCATGAGTGGTGGGCAACCAGCCGCACAATGCGCTCATCGGTCTGCTCGGCGTCACGGAGAACCCAATGTCATGAAGCAGCGCAGCGGCCTCCAGCAGTGCACTGCCACGCCCAAGATCGGCATAAGGCTCTTGGCTCGCTCCCGAACACCAAGGGAGTGCACCCAACGACGGGGCAGCGGCTCCGCCAGCAGGGACTCCGCAAGGCCATACGACCAAACCATGATTCCCATGCCTCCCGAGGCTACGGACATGTCGGCAGCAGGGCCGCATCATGCGCTCTCCCTATCTACGCAGAGCAGGGTGAGATCGGGCAACTGTGCCGCTGTACCACCTGCGTGAGCACCGGAGAACTGCCTCCGGTGCTCAGTGTGGTGTCTCAGGAGGTTGGCTCCACGGCGCCCTCGAACGTCAGCTGCTCAGGAGTAGTCCAGGGACTCTGGAACGTGACCGAAGGTGACGTGGTAGCCCCTGCCGTAGGCGTGACTGGCAGACAGCCATCCTCCGAGCGCGGCGCCTGGCCCCTCCTGAGTGCTAGTGCTCTCCGAAGATCAAGGCCAACGGATTACAGCTGCTCAGCCGAACCAACCTGCGATCTGATCGACAACCAACGAACCTATGGCCACGGAGGCTCCGTAGAGGAAGCCTCGGGTGGCGACCCTCCCATAGATACTGCGCAATGCCTTGCGTGACTTGCGTTCCATTACAACCTTTCCCCGATCACGGCGCGGTTCAGTGGTTCGATGCAACCCTGATCTACCGGCGGTCCAAAGACCCGAAGAGGGGGCCCGCGTGCTACCAGACTCCGTCGGCATGCCCGCGCACGCGCCCCTTGGGCATGTGCACCGGTGCGCCCGTCATGCGCACTGCGATAAAGGCTCTTACGGCGGTATAGGGGAGCTATCGGCGTCGAAGCTGGAGCTGAGCGATGACCAAAAGTGATCACAATGAAGCGCTCACACAGGTCATGAAATCTGCACAGATCAGTCGAAAGAGCCTCGCGCTTCGCGTAAATCAATTAGGAATCCGCTATGGACTAACGCTCAGCTATACCCACACAAGCGTTTCCCGCTGGCTTGCTGGCTCGATCCCGCGCGGGCAAACCCCCATACTGATCTGCGAGGTAATTTCGGAACGAATTGGCCGCTCGCTAAGCTTGCGGGAGCTGGGGTTCCCCCCTGAGATCTGCGGGAGCCCGGAGGCCGAGGATTATCCAGCTCACATAGATGACCTAGTAATGAGGAGCCTGAGGGGGATTTCCTCAGCACCAATTCACAGGCGCGACTTCTTCAGGGGCGCAGCCACATTCACCTCGGCACTGTACATGCGACCAACTCTCAGGTGGCTCATTGAGCCATCAGAAGATATTCAGACGCGCATGACAGGGCCGAAAGTCGATCTGGACACCGTCGAACGTCTACTGGTGCAAATCAACGCAATTCGCATACTGGACTCCCAACTGGGCGGTGGCTCCCTGCCCGGCCACATGGCGAAGCTCTGCTTAAACAGCGAGGCGATCCCTGCCCTAGGAGGGTCTTATGACACACAGGTCGGCAGAAGGTTATTCAGTGCCACCGCAGAACTGGCTCGACTGACGGCCTGGACCTCCCTGGACGCCGGAGAGCATGGCACATCTCAAAGGTATTTCATTCGGGCTCTACGGTTCGCGAAAGCCGCGAGCGACGTGCCGTTCGGAGCCTTCGTCCTGGGCCAGGCTTCGTACGGCGCAACCTTCGTTGGCGATTTCCAAACAGCAATCGACCTGACAACTTCCGCAGCAAAGGGAGTAGGCGATAGAGCAAGTCCCAAATTAGCCTCTTTCCTTCTCCTCGCACAAGCCAGGGCATACGCACGATCAGGCGACAGGTATCGGACAGAGCGGGCCCTTGCGCGCGCCCAAGAGGCGCTTACTGCAAAGGAAGAGGACAACCGGATTGGATGGCTCAACTTTATGCTGCCATCACGGATTGCCGCCGACACGGCAGAAGCCTACCTAGACCTCTCACTGCCCGCTTTAACCCTTTCACAAAATGACGCCGTACTATCCGTACCAAAGTCCTCCTACGTTCGATCTCATGGGCTACGATTGTGTGTCATCGCAACCGCCTACGCCCGGAACGGAGAGAAGGAGCCTGCCCTGCATTACGGCCAAGCCGCCTATCTAGTCGTACACAGAGTGAACTCAAACCGCCTCAACGCCTACTTCAACCGATTTCTCCGGGAGATCAGAAAGTGGAGCACTGACGCGGATGTTATGGAGCTTCAAGAATGGCTCAGAAGCTTCGACAGAGCTAAGTGACGCCGAGTCGATATCCGGCCCATTCGCAGGCCAGCAGCCTCGGCTGTGAGCACCCTCGACATTCCACGTTGCACTGCGGCCCGCTGGGATGCTCCCGATGCCGCCGCCCCGCCGTCCGTGCGCCCTCCCAGACCCCCGTCTCCTGATGGAGAGTCAGGGCTACTGCCGGACAGGGGCGGTGGCCGAACACACAGGGGAGGCAGATGACGGTGGCCAAGGTTTCGCAGAAGTGCGGGCCCGAACCAAGGCCGGCAAGCGGTGCCAGCGGGCAGTCTCACCCGGGACGTCCCGCTGCTGGGAGCATCCTGGCGACTGGGCCAAGCGCGGGTAGACCAAACAGCAGTTGAAGGAGCTGAGGGCGGCTCGGGCAGAGCTGAACAAGGCTCGCAAGAGGTGAACTGAGCTCTGCTCTGCCCTGAGGAGCCGGAACGGGAGCCGCCCGGGGCGGTGCCGGCGGGCCGTCCGCGAACCTTCGTGGACGGTTTCGCCTGGCCACTCCAGCATGGACGCCGTCCCAATCAGCGGGCCGGATTGGCGGTCCTGCACGTGATGGAAGCCGGGCCCGGGTATGACCCGGGCCAACGCCGGGCCAACGGGCCGTCACTGGTGCCCAGCACTAGGAGACTTCGCTGGTCAATGCCCCAACTTCGGCCGCTCCTCCAGCAGACAAAGGACTTGCTCGTCTCGTACTCCCCCAAGAAGCTCGGCTTCTTCTAAGGGTCCGAGGAAAGGCGCCTGAATTGGACATTTGCCCGTCAGGCACCTTCTCGTGGAGCACAGTGCGGACCCCGTCTCCCACGGCTCAGGGGCGAGTTGCGGGCGTCGGTCGTCGGCGGGGTTGGTGGGCGGGGAAAGCATGGCGGAGGTGGTCCTGGAGGCGGGCGTGGCGGAACTGGTAGACGGCACCGACCTGGCGCAGTACTCCGCGGCGGTAGGCGTCGTCGAGGAAAGTGGTGACGGCCCACGGGAGTTTCCCTGTGAGGGGGAGCCCCACGCGGGAAAACACCAGCCACTGGCCCCACGCGGTGAAGGCGAAGATGTAAGAGAGCGCCCCGGTCAACCCGCTCAGGATTCCTGCGGTGAGGGCGTAGGAAAGGGGCCAGCTGAGCGAACCGAGCGGGTCCTGGAGGAGGGTGACCACGAGCGTTCCGCCGAAGGCGATCGCCAGTACGAATACCGGCGCGAGGACCAGGACCCGGCGGACGACGGTCGTGCGGCTGGTGCGCAGCATGGTGAGCGGAGTGGTTGCCGAGTCGAGATCGACGGGCGCTTCCAGCGCTGAGGTGAGGCCGAAGACCACACCGGCGGCCAGCCCGAAGACAACGCCGAACACGAGCATGCCGACCAGTGTCGTCCTGATCAGCACATCGATCGAGGAGGGAAAGCCCTGGAGAATCCCGCGCCCGATCACGGACATCGTCTGGTGTCCGATCCCGGCCACGAAACCGCCGAGAAACCCGGCACCGAATCTCGCGGTGAAGGTGGTGAAGGTGCGGACAAGCGGGGTCCGGCTGTTCCACCCGGACAACCGCATCTGGATGCGCGCCGGCTCGAAGACCGCACGGCCGTACACGATCATGAGCCCGTACACCAGACCGAAGCCCAGCCCGACGACGGGCCCCAGGAGCAGCCCGTCCAGCAGGCCCGCGCGGAGCCCGGGCGCGAACCCGAGGTCGGCCACGTATGCGGGCAGGTAGACCAGCCAGTCGGCGAGCGTGGTGACAATCGCCGAGGTCAGTGTCACACCGAGAATGCGTGACGAGCGGCTGAACGAGTTGCCCAGCTGCCACCAGGCGAGGTCCGGGGTGCCGAGCCGGTCGAGGTGACCGGCGAGGTAGCCCAGCCAGTGCTGGACGCGGTCCGCGCTCCAGGCCGGGCGTCGCAACCCCGCGGAGTGCGTCTGGTAGAGGGCCGGCACGAAGCTGCTCAGCAGGTGGTCTTCCAGATCGTTCGGGGTCGGGAATCTGCTCGTGTCCAGCAGAGAAGCCGGGTCGGAGCCGGTGTTGTTGCAGGTGGTGCGGGCAAGGACGACCATGAGCGGCGTGCTGAGTACTTCGATGAGGTTCTTGCAGGCCGGGCTGTCCGGGCGCTCGTGCAGTTCGCCCAGGAGCGGGTCCCAGCGAGTGGTGCGGCTGGAGCGGCGCAGGTAGTCGGAGAAGTCGGCGGGGGTGAGGTCGTTGATCCAGATGCCCGCGGCCCAGGTGAGCACGTCGCTCGCCGCGACGGCCTTGCGGTACTCATGCGGGCGGCTGGTCAGCAGCATGGGCAGCGACGTGCCGTTGAGCGCCGGCAACGCGGCGCGGTGCAGTCCTTCGGGAATCTCGTCGAATCCGTCCAGCACCGGCAGGACACGACCTGCCTCGACCAGCGTGGCAGCCAGTGTCGAACCGCCGGGCGCACCCGCGGCCAGGTCCGGGTGGTCGCGCAGCAGCCGGTCGACCAGCCAGTCCCGGAGGGTGTCGGTTGCCGGATCCCACGAGCCCAGGCTGAAGATCACCGGGACCGGGTCGGCGCTGGTGCGTGCGGCCAGGTAGTCCAGAACGAACCGGAGCGTCAAGATCGTCTTTCCGGACCCGCCGCGGCCGAGCACCACCAGCCTGCCGGAGGGGACGCGCCGGTAGACGTCCACGATCTCGGTCAGGTCGCCCGCGAGCTCCAGTGGGCCCGCGGAGCCGCCGGGAGGAACACGGCGGATGTTGTCCCAGTGATCGGCCAGCTCGCCGGGCACCGATTGCCACCGTATGGGCATCGGGAACGGGTTGTGGGCGCCGCGCTGTTCCACTTCCCGGTGCCATCGGCGTTGGAGCACATTCGCGAGCCGGTCGGCGACCTCGGTCAACGGCGGGCCTCCGCCGGGCGCACCGGGCCCCGGCTCAGGTTTGTCCGGGAGCGTGGGCACCGCGCCCGCCGCGGACATCAGGTCGCGGCGTTCGTCCGCCGTGAGGTTCAGGGCGTCGGCGACCAACCGGAAAGTATCGAGCCGGAAGTCCCTGTCCGTGCCCGTCTCCATTCTGCGGATGGTCCGCACACCGACCGTGGACTTCTCGGCGAGCTGTTCCTGCGTCATGCCCGCCCTGCGGCGCCATTGCCGCACCAGCCGGCCTAACTCCCCTGTCACCTCGTACCTTTCCCCGACGGTACCGGTCCTGGCGACTCTATCGCCTGCACAGCCCGGACCGGCCAGAAGTGGCCGGTCCCTGACCTGGCCCGCTGACCAGCGCGGACGCGACCATTCGGGGCACGCCGCCCCTGCGAGCGGGAATCCCGTGATCGTTCGCCCCCTCAGCCGGACCGCCGCTGCACGGGGAAACGGCGTTCGCCCCGGGGCGAGGCCAACCCAGGAAAGTGGGAACTCAGTGAAGAGTTGTTTCCCTTCAAGGCCGAACCGGCCTGGAAGATCCGGTCAGGACAGCAATGCGACCGGACGCCGCGGCATACCGCGGCGGGCGGCCGTCGTCATTGCCGCCGCCGTGGTGATGGCGACGGCCGTGTCGACCGCCATGTCGACGGCCGTGTCGGCGCAGACACGGCTGTCCACCGACCACGCCGATACCCAGGTAGTGCTCGACAGCTACCAAGCCAGTGCCGGGCCCGGTGCGGCTGTTCACGCCGGCAACCGTGCCGGCTCGTGGGACCTGCACAGCGGGACCGCGGAAACCGGCACCAAGCGAGCCATCGGGCCCGACGACCAGTTCCGCATCGCCAGCCAGACCAAGACGTTCACCGCGGTCGTGGTCATGCAACTCGTCGACGAGGGCAAGGTCGAGCTGGACGCCCCGATCGAGCGGTATCTGCCCGGCGTTGTCGCAGGCAACGGCTACGACGGCAACAGGATCTCGGTACGGCAGATCCTTCAGCACACCAGCGGCATCAGCGACAAATTCGGCAATCACAAGGCCGGTCCGGACGGCACCTACAGCCTGCGGGAGGTGATCCGTGCCGCGCTGGTCAAGCCACCGCTGTTCGAACCGGGCACCAGTTGGAGGTACTCCAACATCAACTTCCTGGTGGCCGGCTTGCTGATCGAGCAGATCACCGGCATGCCGGCCGCGGAAGCGATCACCGCCAGGATC
Source organism: Streptomyces sp. URMC 127 (assembly GCF_051386535.1). Classification (NCBI taxonomy): domain Bacteria; kingdom Bacillati; phylum Actinomycetota; class Actinomycetes; order Kitasatosporales; family Streptomycetaceae; genus Streptomyces; species Streptomyces sp. URMC 127. The sequence continues at coordinate 9,243 of NZ_JBPQTW010000058.1, read as the reverse complement.
ATCAGACCACTCGGCCTGACGCGGACCGCCTACCCGCGTCCCGGCGACAGAAGGCTCGACGCGCCATATCTGCCCGGCTATGTCGGCGGCCGGGCCGGCCCGTTCTTCTTCTGGATCAACCAGACCTTCGCCGTGGAACTGACCCACTACGCCACGGCCGGAGCCATGGCCTCGACCGAGGAGAACCTGGCCACGTTCGAGCAGGCACTGGCCGACGGCAAGCTCATGTCACCGGCGGCGCTGGCCCAGATGCGCACGACGGTGCCCATGCCCGGATTCCCCGCCAACATGAGTTACGGCCTCGGACTGTGGCGGCTCGATCTGTCCTGCGGCGGGCATGCCTGGGGTCACTTCGGAGACCTGACGACCGGTCACTCGTCCGGGACCTTCGCCACCGACGACGGCCGGCACGCGGCGATGGTGACCAACGCCTACGTCGGTGCCGAAGGGAAGACGACGCGGGCCCAGGTGGTCGACTCCGCGCTGTGCGGCACCCCGGTGGGCTGATCCACCGGCCCGGTGCGAGTCGCCTCTTCGATGCCGGTCTGTTCACAGCCGGCCGGCCCGCACTCGCCCCACCGCCCCGGACCGGACGACGTTCGCGCCTCGGCGGGTGGGGCGCCCCCGGTGACCGACCGAGCGGTTCACCGAGGACCGGTCAAGACCGGACCGCGGCCTCGCCGGCACCGGAGGCCGAGTTTCTGAACCGAGCAAGCCCTTACCGGAGGGAATGGCATGAGGGCATTAGTACGCAGAGTGCTCACGTTGGGCGCCGCCGTCACGATGGTGATGGTGCTGTCCACGGCCGCGACGCCGGCGGCGGACGGTGACACGGGGGCTCCGCCCACGCTGCAGGACGGCTACGGCCTCACCCAGGTGGGACAGGCCACTGGGACCGCCACCAACTTCGTGATCACGGTGACTACGCCGCAGGTGACGGGCGAACACCACATCAAGATCATTCTGCCGAGCGGCTACTACGCCGACCCGGCCCGGCGGTACCCGGTGCTGTACTGGCTGCACGGAGCGAACAGCGACCCGGTGAAGGAGAGGTACTCCGCGCTGTCGAAGTCCAACTCGATGATCACCGTGATCCCGGACGGTGGCGCGCGGAGCTGGTATGCCAACTGGCTCAAACAGAACACCGTGCTGGGTGCGCAGAACTGGGAGAACTTTCACATCGCGCAAGTGATCCCGTTCATCGACGCCAACCTGCGTACCATCGCCACCAAGCAGGGCAGGGCCATTGCCGGACTCTCCATGGGCGGTTTCGGCGCTTTCCATTACGCGCAGAACCATCCCCATCTGTTCGGACAAACCGCCTCGTTGTCCGGGGACATCGATCTGTCGGTGAAGTTCATGGCGCTGCGACTGGCCGTGGTCGCCTCACTCGTCACCTTCAAGCCGCCGGTGGACAGTGACGCCGTTTTCGGCTCGCCCTACCCGGTCCTCAACGCTGACCGGCGATGGAACGAAGTCGACCCGTCCCAGCACGTGGACCGGTTCGCCGGGACCGGCGTGTCCATCTACGTCGGCAATGGCCGCGGTAAGCCGACCGAACCGGAATTCTGGCTGGAGGGGGCGTCCAAGAACGTCGCGAAGAACATGAAGGCCCGGGGACTGCCGTACTACTTCGTGGACTACGGAGACGGCTCCGACTGGGGAACCGGGTGCGACGGCGGCCACAACACCATGGCCTGCCGGGAGGCGAGTCTTCGGGACCTGATCCCCCGGCTGGAGAAGGCGTTCAGCACGCGATCCCGTTAGGGCACGGTAGGGGTTGCACCGAATCCCATCGCGCTGCATCTCCTTCGTACGGGGTGTTCGGATGCCGGACCGGTTGCCACCGAGGAGGATGCGTGACCGGTCGCCACTGGTCCGGCAGGATGCCCGGCACGCCGAGACGACGCGCAGGGCGTCGGGCCGTCAGGCGCGGTCTCGCACTCCCCGCAGAAGCCGGCTTCCTCCAGCAGCGCAAGAAAGGCGCCCGAACCGAACTTTCTGCCCATCAGGTGCCTTTCCGCGAAGCCGTTCGACCCACCCCTTTCACGCTGATCTGAATTGGCGTCAACACCGCCCGCTCCACTAGACTTTGGGCGCACACCAGCAAAAAGGAGAGGCGCCGTTCATGGGCACCAAATTCATTGAGGTAGACGAATCCCACAAGGGTCAGCCCAACGTGGAGGAAGGGGTGAAGACGATCGAGGTCGGTGGTCAGACGATCACGACGCCGATTTTCGTTCAGCGGATCGATTTCGATGACCTCGCACCCGAGGTGACCGAAAACCTCACCACGGTCAAGTTCGCCGTGACGGTGACCGAGGAAATGGAGGACCTGACCGGGGAGGTGGACGAGGACGGTTCTCCGGTGACGGAGATCAAGGAAATCCAGGTGCCCAAGTGGCTTGAGGTCGACCTGGGGCCGGAATCCCTCAAGCAGTACGAGGAGGTCATGGCGCCCTTCTTCGCCGCCGCCCGCGAGACCGAGGCGCCGGTCATTCCCGCGCCCCGCAAGCGCCGCAAGAAGTGATGCCGCAGCCCCTCTCCTGTCGCCGGGAGAGGGGCTCCGTCGTGCCGGCGGCCCGGGTTCCGGTGGGCAGCAGGTCCGCGGCGGCGCGGCGGTCAGCAGCGGTCAGCAGCGGTCAGCAGCGGCGAATTGTCGGGCGCTTAACGGGGTTTCGTTCACCGTGACGAATGCGTCACACTCTCCCCCGCACCCCACGGGTAACGTGGCTTGTACACGTATCCACCAGTCAGGGGGCATGGTGTCGTTTGCAGAGGAATGGTCGCAGCTCGTGGCCGAGGCGCGGGCCGAGCACGCCCCGCGCACGCGCCTCGACGGCGCCGGCGGCGGAGGGCGGGGGAAGCTCCACGTGACGGCCGCGCTGCTGCGCGACCGTGCGGACAAGGCGGAGAACAAGGCCGCCAAGGAGTTCAGGGAGGCCCACAAGGACGCGGTCGCCAAGACGTCCGACGTTTCGGGCTCGTTGAAGGGGTTCGCGTCCAGCGGAGCGTTCGGTGACTTCGCCGGCTCCTGGAAGAAGGGCGCCGCGTACGTGGCGGGGCAGATCGGCGGCGAAGGGCTGGCGAAGGCCCTCCGGACGGCCGCCGACTCGTTCGGGCACGCGGACAAGCAGGTGAAGCAGGACCTGCAGGACGCCCGCTCCGCCTACAAGCCCGGCGACATCATCTGAAGGGCCCGGTGACACCATGGCACTGACCTACAGGGACCTCAGACACGTGAACCTGGAGAAGCTCTCTTCCGCGGTGGGCGCCTGGGAGAAGCTGCCCGGGCGCGTTCACGACGCGGGCGAGACGTTCCGCACCCAGGTGGCCAAAGGGCTGCAGGAGTCGGACTGGCAGGGGGAATCGGCTCAGGCCGCGTCCACGGCCATCACGGGGCTGTCCTTCCAGCTGGCCAATGCGCAGCAGGAGGCACGCAGCGTCCACGACTTCCTCAACAACTGCCTGCAGTCGTTCCGTTCCGCGAAGAAGACACTCGACGACATCGCCACGGAGCTGGACGGGCACGAGCACCTGTCCCTGAACGGGGACGACGGTTCCGTCCGTGTGGACACCGGGAAGGTGAAGCCGGAGGATCTGGAGCACCTTCGCAAGGCCTACGAGTCCGCCATCAGGTCCTACAAGGAGCGGACGCGCCAGGCCCTCGAAGACGCCCGGGAGACCGACCAGACGCTGAACTGGGCGCTGCGGAGCATGAAGCAGAGCTACGACGCCGGCTTTCTGCCCACCGCTCCGACCGGACTCGCGGACGCCCGGCGGATGCGGCGCGAGCAGGGCCGGCAGAGCGACAAGAAGATCTCGCTCAAGCTGCTCTCCGACCAGGAGATCGCGTACAAGATGCAGCACGCGTCGGACGGCAAGTTCGGCAACAGCACGCTCAAGCCCGCCGCCGAGTTCATCGGCTACCGGTCCTGGATGAACAGTGCCGACAGCATCCAGAAGCGGGACTGGGAGAGCGCGAAGACGTACTTCATCGGCGGCACGCCCGCCTACGCGGCCGGTATGGAGGCGTGGCTGATGGAGACCTCCGGCGGCGGAGGCCGGCACCGCAAGCCCACGCTGATGAACAAGGCGGGATCGTTCGGCGGCAAGGTCTTCGGATTCCCGGCCGGCGTCCTCGCCACCGGCCTCGACTTCTACTACACCCCCGCCATGCACGCCTCCGAGCGCCCTGATGCGAAGATCATGGCGCCGAAGGATCCCGGGCGAGTGCACTGGAAGTGAGGCACGGATCAATAGTGAGGCACGGACAAATGCAGCAACGAAACGCTCCGCCCCGGCCGGGCGGCAAGCCGCCCGTTTCCCACGTGCTCTTCGGGAATCACCGGACCCTCATTGCCGGGATCCTGGGCACGATGGCCGGGGTCGTCGGCTCCGTCGGGGGGATGTCCGACGGCGCGGGAATACTCGAAATCCTCGGCTTCGCCGGGATCGGCATCGCGGGGCTGGTCCTCGCCGCCGGTTACGTCGTGGTCGCTTCCAAGAGGCCACCGTCACGGCGATGACAGCGCCGGCGCCCCGCCCCTACCCCGCAAACGCCCACGACATCCCCGCGCTCCGTGACCCGTTCACCACCGGGGAGTCCGACGCGCCCCGCACCACCACGCCGCTCGTCCGGTCCCCGTAGAGGTACATGCCGAGGACGAGGTGGTACGGCACCGGGGTGCCGTCCGCGGAGGGCAGGTCCACGGTGGAGGCGTGGACGCGCTCCTGGGCGTACCAGGTGGCGTCGCCGCGGGTGAGCAGGGCGCGCAGTTCCGCCGCGGTGTGCTCGTCGCCGGCCAGGACGCCTTTGCCGCCGTAGAGGTAGCTGCGCTTGAACACGAGGCGGTCCTTGCCGGCGACCATCGCGTCGATGTCGGCGGGCCCGACGACGGCGGTGTGCGGCACGTACTGCTCGATGGCCGCCCGTTCGTCCGCGGTGAGGAGGTGGTGGTGGGCCGGGTCGCAGAGGAGGGCGAACCAGCGGCGGTGCATCTTCAGTTCGGCCTCGAACATGCAGGAGAGCGTGGCCCCGCAGGCCCGCAGCCGGGCGATGAACGCGCCGTGGTCGGTGGTGTCGTCGAAGGTGACCAGGCGGTGGACCAGCGTGCGGCCGGCCTCCTCGGCCTCCAGCCACTCCACCGGATAGGTCAGTTCGTCGTGGTAGGCGAGTTCGATGCCGGGTTCCAGGAGACGGATGTACCGCTGCAGCAGCAGGTGCTGCCCGTACCCCAGCGCCCGGTGTCCCGGCGTGTCGAGGACGACGATGCGCGTGAGCCCCGCGCGCCGGCACTCGGTCACGTACTGCAGGGCGAGCTGCCGGAAGGGGGAGATGCCGGTCACCGGCCGGCCGAGGACCTCGGCGTGCAGGTGCGCGGCGTGGTAGGCCTCTCCCCCGCCGACGCCGGAGAAGTGGTTGAGCTCGCAGAACCGGTAGCCGGTGCCGGTGGGGATGATGTCGGCGCGCAGCATGCGCAGCCCCGACGAGGGCAACGACGGCCAGTCGACGTGCGCCGCCATCTCGGGCCGGACCTCGAACATGGCCACGAGCTCGTCGGCGGTGCGGGTCGCGCACAGGTGCGCCAGCAGCTTGTCCTGGGCGTCGGCGAGCAGGCGGGTGGCCCGCTCCAGGGCCGCGTGCTCCGCCGCGGCGATGCGGAAGTGGCAGGGCAGCATGGGGACCTTCATGCCCACGTCCCTCAGGAGCTGGTTGCCCGCCCGCCCCGCGAGCTCGTGCTCCGGCGATCGGCGTACGTCGTACTGCTCGGCGAGGAACGCCCGGTTGTCTTCAGCGAACACGGAGATCACCCATCGGTGGTGAGGGCAGCGGCACGCCGTTCCCGGAGCCGGCGCAGTGCGTAGCCGGTGACCAGGGAGAGCGCGAGCAGCAGGAGGATCGCGAACGCCACGGCGAACACGTCGTGCAGGGCCAGGCCGCGGCTCGCGTCGTCCGCGTCTCCCGCCCCGGGCAGTCCGGCCGCGTGCGCGTGGTACGCCTCCCGGATCGTCAGGAACGCGGCGCAGCCAGCGGCGCCGACGGATCCGCCCAGGCTGCGCGCCATGTTGAACAGCAGGGAGCCGGAGGCCGCCTGATGGGCGCTCAGGGCGCGGGTGGCCATCAGGCCGAGTGCGGCGAGCAGGAGGCCGGATCCGACCGAGCGGCACATCAGCGCGATGACGATCAGGACGTAGGGCGGCGAGGAGCCGGCGAGGAAGGGCAGGAGCGCTGCGGCCGCGAACATGAGGGCGCCCGTGCACGAGACGAGGTACGTGTCGATGCGGCGCAGCAGGACCGGCAGGCCGAGCGCGATGGCGAGCTGCACGGTTCCGCCGTAGAGCGAGACGGTGGCGATGTCGGCGGCGGAGAAGCCGAGCGTGGTGAGGTAGACGGGGATCAGGACGTAGCTGGAGTAGACGGCCACGCCGCCGACGACGTTGAACACGCAGCTGGTCAGGAAGGGCCGCAGTTGCAGCAGCCGCAGGTCGACGAGCGGGTGCCGGCTCCGCAGCTCCGTCACCACGAACAGGACGGCGGCGACGAGCGCGGTGCCGGCGGCCAGGGTCACGACGGCCGAGGAGAACCAGCCGCGCTCCTGCCCGGTGTCCAGGGCGTACTGGGTGCAGCCCAGGCCCACCACGGCCGCCCCCACGCCGACGGCGTTCACCCGCCGCCCGAGCGGCGAGGCTCCGGTGCGCATGTGCCGCAGCCCGGGCAGGGCGAGCCACAGGCCGAGCGCGCCGACCGGTGCGGCCACGCAGTACAGCGCCCGCCAGCCGGTCCACTCCCCGAGGGTGATGCACAGGACGGGGGCGAGGACGTACGAGCCGGTGACCAGGATCGAGAACGTCGAGATCGCCTTCGGGTGCCTCTCCCCCGGCAGGAGCACCACGATCGCGTAGTAGGCGAACGGCATGATCGCCCCGCTCGCCGCCCCCTGTACGACCCGCGCGACGAGCAGGCTCTCGAAGCTCCACGCGCAGGCGGACAGCAGCGCGCCGCCCACGAACAGGCAGACCAGCAGGACGAGGTAGGTCCGTGCGGGGAACACCCGGGTCAGGAAGGCGCTCAGCGAGAGGGTGATGAGCTCGGCGGTCGCGTAGGCCGAGATGACCAGGGCGCCCTTGGAGAGCGGCTCGTGCATGCTGTCCTGGATGCTGCCCAGCACGGTGCTGGTCATGGCCAGGTCCAGGACGGTCATGGCAGCGGCGATGATGCAGCCGAGGACGGCGCGCCAGGCGAGCGGGGAGAGCTCCGCGCGCTCCCCGCCCGCCGCCGGCTCGCCGAGGGCGGCTCGCGCCGGCTTCGGCTCCGTCACGACCCGCCCTCTGGCCCGGCGGGCCGGCGACCGCTCTGCGGCCCGGCGGGCTTGCGGCCCCACGCGTACACCGTGATCGAGCGGAGGTCGCTGAAGCCGGGGTCGGCGCACAGGCCGAGGACCGCGTCGACGTCGTCCTGGGTCAGCAGGCCGGTGCTGACGAGGTACGCGCCTTCCTGCCGGATGTTGGCCGCGGCCAGGGCGCCGTACGGGCCGCGCTCGCCGAGGCGGTTCGCCCGCGTCAGGACCTCGACGTCGCGCAGGCCTGCGCGCGCCAGCTGGGACGGGAGCGTCTGCGCCCACCGGTGCATGTCGGAGCCCTGGGCGGCCCAGCCGGTCTCCAGGGCGCCGAAGAAGCGGCGGACCGGCTCGTGCACCGAGCCCGCCGCCGGCATGAGCAGGGGCTCGCCGAGGGCCAGCCACCCGCCGGGCTTCAGCCACCGCACCGCCCTGGCGACCAGTTCCTCGCGCTCGGGCAGGTGGCAGAAGGTGAAGCGCGAGTGCACCAGGTCGAACGAGCCGGGCGCGAAGGCGAGCTCGCGGATGTCGCCGGTGCGCCATTCGAGGTTGGGGCGGTCGGTGTCGGCCAGGTAGCGGGTGTCCATGTCGACGGCGAGGACGGAGCCGTCCGGGCACTGGTCGGCGGTCCAGCGCGCGACGGAGCCGGCGCCCGCCCCGATCTCCAGGCACTGCCAGTCGCGGCCGAGGCCGAGCTCGCGCAGCACGGTGCGGGTGTCGGGATCGCCCCACGCCTGGAGCAGCTGCAGCCGCTCGAACTCCTCCGGCGTGTCCTTGCTGAGTGCGCCCGACGCGTAGTCGGTCGCAAGAGTCGTGGCTGTACGGCTCAAGAGTTCCCCCCTGTCCATGAATCCCCCCTGTTCATGAATCCCCCCGGTTTATGAGTTGCCCCTGTTCATGAGTTGCCCCCTGTGTGGCCGGTCTCCTGCGGACGGCGGTGCCGCTCCCCCAGCTCCGCCTCCAGCACCTCCGCCACCCGCAAGACGGTGGCCTCGTCGTGCGCCCGACCGACGATCTGCAGCCCGATGGGCAGGCCGTCCGCGGCGAACCCGATCGGGAGCGACAGCGCGGGGTGGCCGGTGACGCTGAAGGGGATCGTCTGCATGTCGTTGGCGAGCTTGGGCGGCGGCCAGTTCTCGGGGAAGTCGCTCCAGCGCGCCGCGGTGGTCTGGCCGCACACGGTCACGAGAACGTCGTGGCGCTCGAAGACGGTCTCGTCGAGCCGCCGCCTCAGCCACTGCCGCACGTCCAGGGCGCGCAGGTAGTCGGCGGCCGCGATGCCGGCGCCGGGCATCACCCGCTGGTACGTGTAGCGCCCGAAGGAGCGCGGGTGCCGGCGCAGGTCGTCCTGGTGGACGGCGAACGCCTCCGCGGCGAAGACGACGCGGCCGCAGGCGTTGAACACGTCGTACGGCGGCAGCGTGACCTCCTCGACGGACGCCCCGTGACCGCCGAGCACCCCGAGGGCCCGCTCGATGCCGGTGGTGATCTCCGGCATGGTCAGGGGGTCGTCGGCGTACCAGCCCGGCGAGGTGGCCACGCGCAGCCCGGCGACGCCGCGGCCCAGGGCCGCGGTCCAGTCGTCCACCGGGGCGCCGGCGGTGCGCGGATCGGCCGGGTCGGGGCCCGCGACCACCTGCAGCGCGGCGGCCGCGTCGGCGACGGTCCAGGTCAGCGGCCCGAAGTGGTCCAGCGTCTGCGAGAGGGTCTGGGCGCCGTGCCCGGACACCCGCCCGTAGGTCGGCTTGAGGCCGACCGCGCCGCAGTGGAACGCCGGGCCCCGGGTGGAGCCGCTGGTGTCGGAGCCGATGGTGACGCGGGTGAGCCCCGCGGCGACCGCCGCGCCCGAACCCGACGACGAGCCGCTCGGGACGTGCTCGCCGCTCCACGGGTTGCGGGCGGG
>NZ_JBPQTW010000057.1:0-33871 GCF_051386535.1 Streptomyces sp. URMC 127 | reverse complement strand
CCTCCCGCGGGAGAGCCCGCCCGCCCCTGGTGGCGCTCGGCCCCCCGGGTGGCCCTCCTCGCGGGCGTCCTGGTCGCCGCGGCGGCGCTCCTGGTCTACTTCCTCCGCCCGGAAGGCGGCGGGGAGGTCTTCCTGCAGGCCGCGTCGGCCCACGGCAACGACCCCTTCACGCCGTCCACGGCCAAGGACACCGGAACCAAGGAGACGACCGCCGCCCCCGCCTCCCCCGCCGAGGGCGGCACCCGTACCTACCAGGGCTCGACCCCGGGCCTCTACGGCGGCACCCAGAACGCGGCGAGCTGCGACGTCGAGCGCCAGATCCGCTACCTGAACGACGATCAGGCCAAGGCGCGCGCCTTCGCGGGCGCGGCGGGCATCCAGCAGGGCGAGATCGCACGCTACCTGCGGGGCCTGACGCCCCTGCAGCTGCGCTCCGACACGCGGGTCACCAACCACGGCTACAAGGACGGCGCGGCCACCGCCTACCAGTCCGTCCTGCAGGCCGGCACGGCCGTCCTGGTCGACAACCGGGGCATGCCGCGCGTGCGCTGCGCCTGCGGCAACCCCCTCGGCCCGCCCGTCGCGGCCCAGGGCACCCCGAAGACCAAGGGACAGGCCTGGGGCGGGTACAAGTCGTCGAACGTGGTCGCCGTCACGGAGGCCACCACCGTCATCTACGTCATCGTGGTGTACGACCCCGTGACCGGCCGGTGGTTCGAGCGGCCGGTCGGCACCGACGGCGGCAGCGACCGCCCCGTCCCGCCGCCCAGCGGCGCCATGCCGTCCGGACCGGCCTCGCAGAGTTCGCAGGAGCCGGGCAGCGGTGAGCCGTCGAAGCCCTCCTCGTCCGCCCCGCCGCCGCCCTCCACGGCACCGCCGTCCCCGCAGAAGCCTCAGAAACCGCAGAAGCCGGCGACCGAGCCCGGGCCCGCGTACGGGCCGCAGAACCGGGGGCTCGCCCGACCTGGAGGGGCGGCATGACCGGGGCCGCCCCCCGGCGGCCCTGAGACGGCCCCGATGCGGGACGCGCCCACCGGGCCCCCGCCGGGGCGAGCGGCCCCCGGCCGGGCGACCGCGACCGCCCCCCGGGACCGCGGGATCCCGGGCGGAGCCCGCCGGACCGCGTGGCTCCTGGCCGTCGCGGCGGTGGCGTACAACGCCTGGCTGCTGGAGTTCCTGCTGCCCACGGGCCTGGACCCCCGGCACTCCTACGTCAGCGAGCTCTACGCCGCCGACCAGCCCTTCCACGCGCTCTTCGGCACCGTCGAGATCGTCACCGCCCTGCTCGTCGCCGCGGGCGCAGCCCCCCTCACCGGGCGCCCGGAAAGCGGGCTCGCGCCCGAGGCCGGGCGCTGGGCCGTCGCCGGGCAGTGGGCGCTCGTCGCCTTCGCCGCGTCGTCCGTCGCGGACGTCGTCGTCCCGATGCGATGCGCACCGTCGGTCAACCCCGCCTGCGAGGCGGTCAACCCGTGGCACACGGCCACCAGCGCCCTGGCGCATGCCGCGCTGTTCGCCTCCATGGCCCTCATGGTGGCCGCCGCGGCGCGCGGCACCCGCTGGCCGCTGATCCGCCGCTGGGGGCCGTGGGTCCTGGGGGCCGCGCTCGGCACGTCCGTGTGCACGGTCGGCGCGCTGATCGGGCGGCCTGGCTGGCACGGCGTCCCGCAGCGGGCGCACCTGCTGCTCGTCGGGGCGTGGCTGGCCCTGCTCGCGGTCTCGCTGGGCAGCCGCCGCATCGGGGGAAGCCGTCGTATCGGGGGAAGCCGTCGTATCCGGGGGAGGGGCCGCCACCGGGCCGGGTGAGCCGGTGGCGCGGCGAAGCCCTGACGATCGGATCTGGTCGATTGTGCGCGACCGAGACCGACTCCGTATGCCGCCGACCGTCAACAGCCCTCCATGGACGGCGCGAAGATCGCACTGCTCAGCACCCTTGTGATCAGACTCTGTTCACTTCTGTACGAAACTGACGCCACGTCAACACCAGGTTGTTTAAGGCCATGACGTATTGCTGCAGTCTTGTGAACGCAATGTTGCCGACAAGACGATCACCCTCGTTACCCACACGAGGAGGTCCTCATGAACGACCGGCTGAGTCTCAGCCCGGACGCGGCACGGCAGCTCGCGACCACCACCAAGACCACCCCGCAGATGCGCGGCATCACGCCCCGCTACCTGCTGCGGGCCCTGCCGTGGGTGGACGTCGAGTCCGGCGTCTACCGCGTCAACCGCCGGCGGACCTTCGTGCTCGGTGACGACCGGATCACCACCTTCAAGAGCGACGACGCCCACCACGTCGTCCCCGAGGACCTCCGCGAGATCCCCTTCCTGCGCGAGGCCGACGAGGAACTCCTGCGCGAACTCGCGGGCTCCTTCACCGAAGTCACCTTCGACGCCGGCCAGACGCTCCTGCAGGAGGGCGAGGCCGCGGACAAGCTTTGGATCCTCGTCCAGGGCCGCGCCGAGAAGCGGACGACCGGCCGCTACGGCGAGGACGCCCTCCTCGACATCGTCGCCGACGGCCAGTTCTTCGACCTCGACGCCTGGGCCTGCGGCACGCCCTCGGCCATCCGCGTCAAGGCGCTGACCCCCGGCACCGCCCTGTGCGCGGACCGCGACCACCTGACCCGGCTGGCCGGCCGCGACGAGGCACTGCGCACCGCCCTCGCGGCCTTCACCTCCGGTGAACGGCCCGCCCCCGGCGCCGAGGTGCCCGTCGACCTCAGCGCCGGCCACACCGGCGAGCCGGACCTGCCGGGCACCTACGTCGACTACGAGGACACCCCGCGCGAGTACCACATGACGCTCGCCCAGACCGTCCTGCGCGTCCACTCCCGCGTCGCCGACCTCTACAACGAGCCCATCGACCAGACCCGCGCCCAGGCCGGCCTGACCGTCCAGGCGCTGCGCGAGCGCCAGGAGCGCTCGATCCTCCACCACCCCGAGTTCGGCCTGTTCAACAACGTCGCCCCCGGCCAGCGCGTCCAGACCCGGACCGGCGCCCCGACCCCCGACGACCTGGACGAGCTGCTCAGCAAGGTCTGGAAGCAGCCCTCCTACTTCCTCGCCCACCCGCGCGCCATCGCCGCCTTCGGCCGCGAGTGCACCCGCCGCGGCGTGCCCCCGGTCATCGAGAACCGCTACGGCAGCCCCCTGCTGACCTGGCGCGGCGTCCCGCTGCTGCCCTCCGACAAGGTGCGCCTGACCGGCCCGAACGGCGCCGCCACCACCGAGATCCTGCTGATGCGCGTCGGCGAGGCCGAGCAGGGCGTCGTGGGCCTGCGGCCCGCCAAGGTGCCCGACGAGGTCGAGCCGGGCCTGTCCATGCGCAACATGGGCATGGACCAGAAGGGCATCACCCAGTACCTGATGACGGCGTACTTCAACGCCGCGGTGCTGGTCGAGGACGCCCTCGCCGTGCTCCAGAACGTCGAGGTGTCCAAGTACCATGACTACTCCTGACATGCCGTGGGGCGCGTACGCCCCGGGCATGGCGGGGCTGACGGGCACACAGCCGTCCGCAGCGGCGGTGCCCGGAGCGCCGGCGCCCGAGGTCCCGGCCCCGCCGCAGCAGCCGAGCGCCGGCAGCGCCGCCACCCGCAGCGGGGAGTTCACCCCCGAAGCCGCCCGGCGGGACGTCCCCGTCCTCCAGCGGCCCGTGAACGGCCGCCCCCTCGTCTGGCTCGACAACGGCGCCACCACCCAGAAGCCCCGCCAGGTCATCGAGACCCTGGCCGCCTACTACGCCACCGCCAACTCCAACATCCACCGCGGCGCGCACACCATGGCCCGCGAAGCCACCGAGATGTACGAGGGCGGACGGGCCGCGGTCGCCCGGTTCCTCGGCGCCCCGTCACCCGACGGCGTCGTCTTCACCCGCGGCACCACCGAGGCCGTCAACCTCGTCGCGCAGAGCTGGGGACGCGCCAACCTCGGCCCCGGCGACGAGATCCTCGTCTCCACCCTGGAACACCACTCCAACATCGTCCCCTGGCAGCTGATCGCCAGGGAACGGCGGGCCCGGGTCGTCCCGATCCCCCTCCTGCCCGACGGCAGCATCGACCAGGACGCCTACGCCGATTTGCTCTCCTTCCGCACGCAGCTCGTCGCCGTCAGCCACGCCTCCAACGTGCTGGGCACCGTGCCGCCGGTGAAGGAGATGACGGCACTCGCCCACCGCTACGGCGCCAAGGTGCTCGTGGACGGCGCCCAGGCCGTCGCCCACTTCCCCGTGGACGTCCAGGACCTCGACAGCGACTTCTACGTCTTCTCCGGGCACAAGCTGTACGGCCCCACCGGCATCGGGGCCCTGTACGCCAAACCGGAGATCCTCGCCGGCATGCCGCCGTGGCAGGGCGGCGGCAACATGATCGACCAGGTGGAGTTCGACCGCGTCACCTTCGCGCCCGTGCCGCACCGCTTCGAAGCCGGCACCGGGCACATCTCCGGCGTCGCTGGGCTCAGAGCCGCCATCGACTGGCTGACCTCGTTCGGCCGCGAGGCGGTCGCCGCGTACGAGACCGCCCTGCTCGGCCACGCCCGGCAGGCCCTCGCCGCGGTCCCCGGCCTCACCGTCCTCGGCGACGCCCCCGGAAAGATCGCGGTCCTGACCTTCACCCTCGCGGGCCACGACCCGGTGACGGTGGCCCGGTGGCTCGACCAGGAGGGCATCGCCGTCCGCGCCGGCCACCACTGCGCCCAGCCCTCGCTGCGCCACTACGGGCTCGACGCCGCGACCCGCGCCTCCCTGGCCCTGTACAACACGGCCGAGGAGGTGGACCGGCTGGCCGCCTCCCTGACGCGGCTTCAGACGCAGGCCGCGGCCGTCTGAGCACCGCGTGCCCCGGCGCCCTGCCGCGCCGGGGCACGCCGCCGTCCCGGTCTTCCGGCCTCCCGGGGCTCCCACCGGAACGCGTGCGCGGCACACCTACGAGATTCCGCGGTATTTCCGGTGACACAGGGAACCATCAGCTACGGAAGACAATCTCGTACGTCGGAGACGCACGAGCGTGCGTACGGACCCGGAAGCAGGGGGCGGTACATGTCACGAAGAGTCGCGCAGCGGCGGTTGCCGGCGGTGCGGGGCGTCATGGGATCGGTGGCCGCCGTCGCGGCCGGCCTGATCCTCGTCGCGGGGACGGCCGGAACGGCGGCGGCCGTACCGGCCGGCGACGGCACGCGGCCCGCCGTGGACTGCGGCAGCGGCCAGGAGACGAAACAGCCGTCCGCCGCCGCGGCCGCCGCGGCCCGCGCGGCCACGGCCGAGCCGCCGGCCGCCGCGACCGGCACCGCCGCGGAGAAGATCTCCTACAGCCTGCCCTCCCAGCTGCCCATCGGCATGTGGTCGCCCTCCGGCATCACGCTCCGCACGCCCGTCACCAAGGGCACCGTCCGGCTCGACGTCCGCAGCCGCGGCTTCTCGACCGACTCCCTCACCGTCCAGCGCTACGTGCCGAAGACCCACAAGTGGACGGACCTCAAGACCCGCTCCACCGGCTCCGGCACCCACGGCGTCTTCACCTTCCCCGTCACGGCCTCCGCGAGCGCGGCCCACCCGCACAGCGTGGCCCTGCGGATTCAGGACCTCGACCGGCCGGGCACCCTCACCGTCACCGCCTCCGTCGACGACGGCAAGGGCCGCACCTACCGCGCCCCCGCCCGCACCGCCACGGCCACCCGGCCCGACGTCTCGGTCAGCGGCCGGACCGGCGGCGAACGGCTGAACCGCGGCGGCGCGCCCAGCGCGCCCTTCACCCTCACGGTGAAGAACACCACCGACCGGCCCTACCCCGCCCTGTACGCCACCTACTTCGCCTACGGCGCCGGCAAGAGCCACGCCCTGGCCCCCAAGGACCTCGTCCTGCAGCAGTACCGGCCCGGCCACGGCTGGGAGCGCGTCCCGCTCGTCGCCGGCGGCTGCGACCCCGGCATGAGCGCCGCGCTGCTGCCCACCGCCAAGGGACCGCTCGCGCCCGGCGCGACCGCCTCCTACCGGCTGCGGATCGCCGTCGCCGCCACGGCCCCCCGCGACGTGTCGCGGGCGGACGCCGGAGTGACCGTCGGCAACGGCGACCTGTCCTTCTTCCACCAGGAACTGCCGTTCGCGATCCGCTAGGCACGCCCTCGCACACCACGGGCCGGCCCCTTCGGGCCGGCCCGTCGGCGTACCCGGATCAGGACGGGCCGGGGTCCCCGTCCTCCGTACGGTCGAACGCCGCCCAGCGGGCCAGAGCGAACTTGCTACCGTCCCGGCGCACTTCGGCGGCGCCGTGGCCCGGGAAGTGCGCCGGGAAGACCAGGGCCCCGGTGTCGGCGGCCTCCTCCAGGATCCGCCGCCGCGAGCGCGTCGCCTGCGCCTGGTCCTCGCTCAGGCACGTGTCGCAGTCCGGCTCGGCTATCTGCAGCGGGCTGTGCACCAGGTCGCCGATGAACAGGGCGCGGTCCGTGCCCGACTCCAGCCGCACGACGGCCGAGCCCGGCGTGTGCCCCGGCGCGGCCTCCAGGACCAGGCCCGCGTCGATGCGGTACGTCTCGCCCTCCCACAGCACCATCTGCCCCGCCCGGCGCACAGGGAGGACACTGTCCTCGAACACCGTGCCGACGCCCTCGGCCAGGGACAGGTCCCCCAGGACACCGCGCGGCGTGTGCGGACCGGCCGGGTCCCAGTAGTCGAAGTCCGCCTTCGCGACCAGGTACGTGGCGTTCGGGAACGTCGGCACCCAGTCGCCGTCCCGCAGCCGGGTGTTCCACCCGATGTGGTCCGAGTGCAGGTGGGTGTTGACGACGACGTCCACGTCCTCCGGACGAACCCCGGCGGCGGCCAGCCGCTCCAGGTAGCCGGTCCTCAAGTGCGACCAGTCCGGCATGTGCGGCCGGTCCTTGTCGTTGCCCAGCCCCGTGTCCACGAGCACGGTACGGCCCTCGCTGCGCAGCACCCACGTCTGGACGTTGCACACCAGCTGGTCGGTGGCCGGCCGCCAGAAGTCCGGCGCGAGCCACGACTCGTTCTCCTTCCACATCCGCGGGGTGCTGGAGGGAAAGATCGCGGGAGTGGGGGAGACCGGCGCGTGCCATTCCACGACGCGGGTGATGTCCACTCCGCCTAAGGTGATCGTCTGCATGCCAATGACGCTATGCATCCCAGGCGGAACCGCCAAGATGCAGATACCTCCGACGGTCGGCCCGGGCGTACGGGCGCCCTGACCCGTGCCGGGTAGGCACATCGTCTTCCGCCGCGGCGGTGATCAGCCACGGATGAGGTGTCCGGCGGTGCCGTCCGGCCCGGGGTGGGCCCGGCACCGCCGGATTGGGCCGTGGTGGCTGATCGCCGTGGCGGCGGGTTCAAGGATGCGGGCGTCCTTGGCCTGCGCGGGCCGGGCCGGCGCATATCTCCCGCCGCCGCGATGATCAGCCACCGGCGGCCTGTCCGGCGGTGCCGTCCGGGCCTGGGGCGGGCCCGGCACCGCCGGATTCGGCCCTGGGGATGAATCGAACCGTGGTTGGCGCTGAGATTGATCACGGCCGTCTGGCACAGCTCAGGGATGCGGCGTCAGGTTTCCCTGGAAGCCCGGTGGGTTTGGATGACAGGTGGCTACCGTCCGCCGGGTGCCGGTGGAATTTCTGACTGATGAGCAAGCGGCGGCGTACGGACGGTTCGTCGAGGAGCCGACGCGGCCGGAGCTGGAGCGGTTCTTCTTCCTGGACGACGTGGACCGGGACCTGATCGCGTTGCGCCGCACGACGGCGCACCAGCTGGGGTTCGCGGTGCAGATGTGCACCGTCCGGTACGTCGGCAGGTTCCTGGTGGACGATTCACTGGACGTGCCCTGGTCGGTCATCGAGCACCTGGCCGCGCAGTTGCAGATCGAGGACGCGTCGGTGGTGAAGCGGTACACCGAGCGGGCGAAGACGGCCTACGAGCACGCATGGGAGATCCGGGACGCCTACGGCTACCACCCGTTCGAGGACGCCGAGTGGGGACGGAAGTTCCGCGCGTTCCTGCACGGGCGGGCGTGGACGGGCGCCGAGGGGCCGGTGCCGTGGGGTGGCTGCGCCGCCACCGGGTGCTGCTGCCGGGCGTGAGCGTGCTGGCCAAGCAGGTCGCATCGGTGCGCCAGGTGGCGGAGAAGCGGCTGTGCGCGACGGTGGCGGGCGCCGCCCGGCGGGCGGACGCGTCGTTCTGGGCCGGGTGAAGCTGGACAAGGTGCCGCCGAACCGGTTGGCGACGCCGACGCGGGTCGGCCTGGGGTCGAAGGCGCCGATCCTGGAGCGCACGCCGGAACCGAAGCGCGCTGATCAGCGCCGCCCGTCGTGCGACGGACCGGGACTGGCTCGCGGTCCGGCCGCGCATGGCGAAGGCATCGCGGATGCTCGATGCGGTGTTCCGGCTGTGGAGCGAGCAGCTGGATCTGATCACCGAGAGCGGCACCGACCTGGACGCGGGCGCGATGTGGCGGGCACTGGAGACGGAGATCGGCTCGCGCGAGGAGGTGGTGGCAGCCTCGGCGCTGCTGGGGGAACTGATCGGGCCCGCGGACGAGGAGGCCGAGGCGGAGATGCGGCGCCTGCTGGCCACCCGCTACAACACGGTCCGCCCCTTCCTGTCCCTGCTCGGGGAGTCGCCCGCGCTGGGAGCGGCCTCCGGCGGCAAGCGAATTCTGGAGGCGGTGAAGCGGCTCCCGGCGCTGGCGAGGCGGAAGGTGAAGGTCAAGCCGCTGCTGCCGCGTGAGATCGATGCAAAGGTGGTGCCGGCGGCGTGGAAGAAGGCGGTGTACTCCAATCCGGAGTTGCCCGAGGGGGCGGTGGACCGTGACGCGTACGTGGTGTGCGTGCTGGAGCAGTTGTTCCGCGCGCTGAACCGGCGCGACGTGTTCGCCTCGCCGTCGAACCGGTGGGCGGACCCGCGGGCGCGGCTGCTGGACGGCAAGCAGTGGGAGGCCGTGTCCGAGGATGCTGCACGGCCTCAGCCTGGACGAGCCGGTCGGGAAACACCTGGCCGGGCGGGGCGGGCCCTGGACACGGCCTGGCAGCTGATGGCGGAGCGCCTGGAGGAGGCCGGGCAGGACGCGAAGCTCAGCTTCGAGGTCCAGCCCAACGGCCGGACGACCTGCTGCGGATGTTCGGCCGCGAGGGACGTCCCACCCCGCTGGGCACCGCGTTCGCCGAGTACGGGCAGATCGCCAATACCATGCACCTGCTACGGGTGGTCGACCCGGTTGATGACACCTACCGCCGGCAGATGAACCGGCAGCTCACCGTGCAGGAGTCCCGCCACAAGCTCGCCCGGGACATCTGCCATGGCAAGCGCGGGCAGATCATGCAGGCGTACAAGACGGGCCAGGAGGACCAGCCCGGCGCGCTCGGCCTGGTCCTCAATGCCGCCGTGCTGTGGACGACCAGATATCTGGACGCCTCCGTCGAGCAGTTGCGGGCCCTGCCCGCCGAGGAGTGCGAGCACGACGTCCTGGACGAGGACGTCGCCCGCGTCTCCCCGCTCCAGCACGCCAACCTCAACGTGCTCGGCCGCTACAGCTTCCGCGCCTCCACCCCGGTCGACGGCGGCCTGCGCCCGCTGCGCGACCCGGGGGCCGGCGGTCTCAACGAGGACGACGACGGCGTCGACGACTGATCCACGTTCCGTTGCCCGTGAACACAATTGACGGAGTGAGTACTCACTCCGTAGGGTCGGGGGCATGACAGAGACCTCTCCCACCACCTCCCGGCGCCGTGCGGCGCCCATGGAACCCGACCAGCGCCGCGCGATGATCGTCGCTGCGGCCCTCCCCCTCGTCGTCGAGTACGGCTCCTCCGTGTCCACCGCGAAGATCGCCCGTGCCGCGGGCATCGGAGAGGGCACGATCTTCCGGGCCTTCGCCGACAAGGACGCCCTGCTCGCGGCCTGCATGGCCGAGGCGGTACGTCCCGATGACACCGTCTCCCACCTGGAATCGATCGCACTGGACCAGCCGCTGACGGCACGGCTCACCGAGGCGGCCGAGGTGATGCACGGCTACATGACACGCCTGGGCGCTGTCGCCGGAGCCCTCGCGGCGGCCGGGCGGCTGGAACGCCCCGCTCCATCCGGCAAGGACGGCCGCTCCCCGGATCGCGAGGCGGGCCTTGCTGCGCCGCGCGCGGCCCTGGCCGCCCTGTTCGAACCCGATCAGGACGCCCTGCGGCTGGCACCGGAACGCCTCGCGGACGCCTTCCAGCTCATGCTCATGTCCGCAGGCCGCCCCGGCGCCCCGGAGCCGCTGACCACCGAAGAACTGGTGGACCTCTTCCTGAACGGCGCCCTCACCACGCCCGGGGAGGCACGATGACCACACCTGACGCGTACGACGCACTCACTCCCCGCCGCCGCACGGCAATCACCTTCGCCCTGCTCGGCTGCGCCTTCCTGGCCATGCTGGACGGCACCGTGGTCGGCACCGCCCTGCCACGCATCGTCGAGCAGATCGGCAGAGACGGCTCCTGGTACGTCTGGCTCGTCACCGCCTACCTGCTCACCTCCTCGGTCAGCGTCCCGCTCTACGGCCGCTTCTCCGACCTGTACGGCCGCCGCCGGTTACTGCTCGGCGGACTCACCGTCTTCCTGGCCGGCTCACTCGCCTGCGGCCTGGCCGACTCCACGGCCGTGCTGATCGCCTCTCGCGCCCTGCAGGGTCTGGGCGCCGGAGCCCTGCTCACTCTCGGCATGGCCCTGATCCGCGACCTCTACCCGCCCTCCCGGACGCAGGGCCTGATCCGGATGCAGACGGTCCTGGCCACGATGATGGTGCTCGGCATGGTGGGCGGTCCGATCATCGGCGGCCTGCTGGCCGACCATGCCGGCTGGCGCTGGGCATTCTGGCTCAACCTCCCCATCGGCCTCGCTGCCTCGGCCGTCCTTGCCCGGTTCCTGCCCGACCACCGTCCCGCCACAGCACCATCCGGCCGCCTCGACACCGCAGGGATCGCGCTGCTCGCCGCCGGTCTCTCCCTGGCGCTGACCGGCCTCAGCCTCAAAGGCAACACCACCGCCGGGCACTCCCCGTCCTGGACCGACCCCACCGTCGCGGGCTGCCTGATCGGCGGCCTGGCTCTCCTCGCCCTGCTTGTTCCCGTCGAGCGGCGCGCAGCCGTGCCCGTCCTGCCCATGAGACTGTTCCAACACCACACCTACAGCGCCCTCCTGGCCGCCGGGTTCTTCTTCCAGGCCGCCGCACTGCCCGTCGGGGTCTTCCTTCCCCTGTACTTCCAGTACGTCCGCGGCCACTCGGCCACCGTCTCCGGCCTCCTGCTCCTCCCCCTGCTCATCGGCATGACGCTGGGCAACCGGCTCACCGCCACCGCCGTCCTGTGCAGCGGACACGCAAAGCCCGCACTCCTGGGCGGCGCAGGACTGCTCACCCTCGGCACCGCCGCCTTCTTCACTCTCGACGCCGCGACACCGCCAGCATGGACGTGCGTATGGCTGCTGATCGCCGGACTTGGCACCGGACCCGCCATGGGCGGCATCACCATCGCGACCCAGAACTGCGTCCCACACGCCGACATGGGCACCGCCACCGCGGGCTCCGCGCTCACCAAGCAGATCGGCGGCGCGTTCGGCCTGGCTTGCGGCCAGTCCCTGATGAGCTATCACGCCACACCCACCGCTGCGATCGGGTCCACCATCGCCTGGAGCGGAACCATCGCCGGACTGCTCGCCCTCGCGGCACTCCTCCTCATGCGCAACATAGCCATCCCCACACCCGCGAGCCGCCGTAACGAACCAGCGGCCCGCACCGCGACGCCGACAACCAAGGAGTCCGCCGCATGAGCCCCCAGCGCCTGTTGTCAATCGATCGTTTGACGACAGGAGACCGAGGCGTCCAATAGACCCGTGTAATCCGGGGGTTCGCGGCGGCGCGAATCCAATCAGATCCGATGGTGATTGCTGGCAGGGTTTGACGACAGATAGGGTCCGACCCTCCGCACGGAAGGGACCCTTCAGTGGCGAACCTGGTCTACAAGCGGGTCTCGACCGACCAGCAGTCCACCGCCCGGCAGAACCTCGTCCTGGACGAGGCCGGCATCGAGGACCCGGTCGTCTTCGAGGAGGACCCCGGCACCTCCAGCCGCCTCCACCCGCTCCAGCGCCCGAAGTTCCGCGCGCTCCTCGACTACGCGCGGCCGGACGACACCGTGCACATCTCCGAGATGTTCCGCCTCGTACGCGGCACCGGCCACATCCTCGACGTGGTCGACGTCCTCCACCGCGACCGCCTCGCCCTGCGCATTCACGACCGCGCGTTCTCCGCGATGGACCTCACCGCCCGCCACCCGCGCACCGGCGAGCTGCTGTCCACCGTGAAGTTCATGGTGCTGACCCTCGCCGCCGGCGAACTCCAGCGCGACCTCCAGTTTGCGAGCTGACCTACGACGGACTGCGCGCCGCCGAGGCCAAGGGCAGCAAGGGCGGACGCCGCCCCGCAGTGCCGGCCGACAAGACCGGCGCCGTGCGCACCGCGTACCTGGAAGGCCGGTCCATCGCAGCCCTCGCCCGCGGTCCACCGCCAACTTCTCGCCCGATGCCAGACCCTCGACGCACCCAGGGCACCCCTGCGGTCCCGGCGCAGCGCAAGGCCCTCCGCGAGTACGGCAACCGTGTCAACGCCCTCTGGCTACAGCCGGACCTTGATTAATCTCAGCGCCAACCACGGTTCGATTGATCCCCGAGGCCGGGATCGGGCCATGGTGGCTGATCGCCGCGGCGGCGGTTTCAAGGATGCGGGCGTCCTTGGCCTGCGCGGGCCGGGCGGGCGCATCTCTCCCGCCGCCGCGGTGATCAGCCACCGGCGGCCTGTCCGGCGGTGCCGGACCCCCGTCACGCCGTACGTCAACGTTCCCGCCGCACCGCGAGCAGCGCCGCGTCGTCCGAGAGTTCGCCGCCCGCGTGGGTGAGGAGGTCGGTGACGATGTGGTCGAGGAGGGCGGACGGGGGCGCGTCCGGCATCGTGGCGAGGCGTTCCGCCAGGGGGTAGAAGCGGCCCGCCGCGTCCCGCGCCTCCGTCACCCCGTCGGTGTACAGCAGCAGGAGGTCGCCCCGTTCGAAGGAGAAGGGCCATCCCCGGCAGTCGCCGCCCGCCATGCCGAGCAGTGCCAGCGGCGGCTGGGGCTCGTGGGTGGGGACTTCGTCGACGTGCAGCCCGCCGCCCCGCCCCGGCCGGCACCGCAGCGGCGGCAGGTGGCCGCAGTTGACCAGTTCGGCCCGGCCGGGCCCGGTCACCTCCACGAGGGCCGCGGTCACGAACTCCTCGCCCGGCCGCCGCCGCCCCATCGCCGCGTCGAGGCGCCGCGCGACCGTCGCGAGGGAGGGCTCGACCTGCGCGGCCTCCCGGAACGTGCCCAGCACGGCCGCCGCCGTGTCGATCGCGGCGAGCCCCTTGCCCCGTACGTCGCCCATCAGCAGCCGCGTCCCGAAGGGCGTGACCAGCGCCTCGTACAGGTCGCCGCCCACCCGCGCCTCGGCCGCCGCGGACAGGTAGCGCACGGCGACCCGCAGCCCGTTCAGCCGTTCGGGCGGCGGCCGCAGCAGCGTGTGCTGCGCGGCCTCCGCCACGGACCGCGACGCCAGCAGCTCCCGCTCGCGCGTGGCGACGAGCACCACGTTCGCGGTGCTCACCGACGTGATGGCCAGCACGGTGAACGCGGACGTCAGGTGGACGAGCAGGGGCACCTCGTCGTCGGCGAGGGCCAGCGGGGCGACGAGGACGAGCGCCCCCAGGCCGACGAGCAGCGGGACCCGCGGCCGCCGCGTGCCGATGCTGGCGAGCACCGGCGCGGTGGCCAGGACGGGGGACACCGTCCACCGCGGGTCCTGCGAGAGGTCCAGCGCCACGGCCGTGCCCAGCAGGACGTACGCCGCCACGACGAGCCCCCGCGCGAGCGGCGGCAGGCGCGGCGCCTGGGGCTGACCGTCCGGGCCGGTGACGTGCCTCATGATTGATGTCCACCATCGGCCACCCCCGCCCCGCCCGCAACCGCGCCCTCAACGCCCCCCGGGCCCGCTCCCGGGCCCGCTCCCGGGCCCGGCGCCGGGCGCGAAGTGCCAGTACGTCTCCGCCCGCGGCAGCCGCCGCCGCGCCAGCGGATCGCGCAACCTGCGCCGGCACCACCCCCACGGGGTGACGGCCAGGTAGTACACGGCCGTCAGCAGGACCGTCCGCACGGCGTCACACCTCCTTCCCCGGCAATCAGTCCATCGGGATCCCGGCACGCCAGTCCCGCTCCTCCTGCCACGGCGGCTGCCCCTGCTTGCGCAGCAGGAAGCCGCCCAGCGCCAGCAGATCGATGTTGGTCCGCATGAAGCAGGCGTACGCCTCGGCCGGCGTGTTCACGATCGGCTCGCCGCGGACGTTGAACGACGTGTTCACCAGCACCGGGCACCCGGTGCGCTCCTTGAACGCGAGGAGCAGCAACCGAAGCCGCGGGTGGCGCCCGTCCACGGTCTGCACCCGCGCCGAGCCGTCGACGTGGGTCACCGCCGGGACCGTCGACCGGGGCACGTGCAGCAGGCCGAGCCCGCTCACCCCGTCCGGGACGCGGGCGGCCAGCCGCTGCGCTTCGGCGACCTTGCCCACGATCAGCATGTACGGGCTCTCCTGCCGCAGGTCGAACCAGTCCTTCGCGTCCTCGGCGAGCACCGCGGGCGCGAACGGCCGGAACGACTCGCGGAACTTCGTCCGCAGGTTGAGCGCCGACTGCATGCCGGGGTCGCGCGGGTCGGCGAGGATGGACCGCGACCCGAGCGCGCGCGGCCCGAACTCCATGCGGCCCTGGAACCAGCCCACGATCGCCCCGCCCGCCAGCGCGTCCGCCACCCGCCGCGTCACGCCCTCGGCGCCCAGCCGCTCGTACGGGATGCCGCGCGCGTCCAGGTACGCGCCGATCTCGTCGTCGGAGTACGCGGGGCCCAGCAGCGCGCCCGCCATCGCGTCGTGCCCGGCGGCGGGGTGGGCCCGCGGCGCCCCCCGCTCGTAGGCCTCGGCGAGCGCCGCCCCGAGGGCGCCGCC
The DNA here is from genome assembly GCF_051386535.1 of Streptomyces sp. URMC 127. Lineage (NCBI taxonomy): Bacteria > Bacillati > Actinomycetota > Actinomycetes > Kitasatosporales > Streptomycetaceae > Streptomyces > Streptomyces sp. URMC 127. Next base: position 18,836 of record NZ_JBPQTW010000057.1, on the reverse strand, counting down.
GGCGTCCCCGGCCGCCGGCTGCACCCACAGCTCGGCCGGGCCCGCGTCCTCCAGGACCCTGCCGTTGGCGACGCAGTTGAGGGCGACGCCGCCGGCGAGGCACAGCCGCGGCTCGCCGGTCAGCCGCCGCGCGGTGCGCGCCAGCCGGACCATCACCTCCTCGGTCACCTGCTGCACCGACGCCGCCAGGTCGAACTCCCGCTCGGTCAGCGGGCCTTCCGGCTGCCGCCGCGGCCCGCCGAAGAGCTGCTCGAAGCCCGCGCCGGTCATCACCCGGCCCCGCAGGAACTCGAACCAGCGCAGGTCGAGCCGGAACGAGCCGTCCGGTTTGACGTCGATCAGCCGCTCCCGGATCAGCGGAGCGAAGCGCGGCGTCCCGTACGGGGCGAGCCCCATCAGCTTGTACTCGCCCGAGTCGACCTTGAAGCCGCAGAAGTAGGTGAACGCCGAGTACAGCAGCCCCAGCGAGTGCGGGAACCGCAGCTCGGCGAGGTACCGCAGCCGGGTTCCCACGCCCTGCCAGAGCGTGGTCGTCGCCCACTCGCCGACGCCGTCGACGCACAGCACGGCGGCCGACGGGTAGGGGCTCGCGAAGAACGCCGACGCGGCGTGGGACTCGTGGTGGCGCCGCGCCACGACCTCCGGCACGGCCCGCCCCTGCGGCCCGGCCAGGTGCTCGCGCACGGCCCGCGTGGCGGTCCGCTTCCAGCCGAGCCAGGCCGGCAGCCCGTCGAGGAAGGACGCGAGGCCGTGCGGCGCGGCCGCCGCGTACGTCGCGAGCACCCGCCGGAACTTCAGCGCGGGGTCCTCGTAGTAGGCAACCGCGCAGACGTCACCGAGCTCCGCGCCCGCCTCCCGCAGGCAGTAGCCGACCGCCCCGCCGGGGAACGACGGGTCGTGCCGCCGGCGGCTGAACCGCTCCTCCTGGGCGGCCGCGACCGGGACGCCGTCGGCGACCAGCGCGGCCGCGCTGTCGTGGTAGAAGGCCGACAGGCCGAGAACCAGCTGCGTCACGCGGCGCCCCCGGGTCAGAACATGGGATAGATGGACGCGTCGTCCGCCGGCTGCGGCTTGAGCGCCGGCTTGCGCCGCAGGCGCGGGTGCAGCAGCCGTGCCAGGATCCTCCGCAGCAGTGCCATACGGGCTCCCCCTTTCCTTGTCAGGCGGTGCTCAGGCGCTCGGCGAGGACGCGGGCGACCGCGTCGTAGCCGGCGTCCACGCAGTGCACCCGGTCCACGAACAGCCAGTCCCCGGGCCCGGTCGCCGCGCCGAGCTCCGTGTTCATGTCGACGAAGGGCACGTCCAGGCCCGCGCAGCCCTCGCGCAGGGCGGCCGCATAGGCGCGCCCGACCTCCATCGAGGCGATGTCGTTGTGCAGCCGGCGCCAGTTGGAGACGTCGTCCAGCTCGTCGAAGAGCGCCTTCTCCTGGGGCGCCGGCTCCTCCCGCACCCAGGGCGCGAGCGGCTGCAGGACGAACGTCAGCCGCGCCCCGAACGCCCGGGCCAGCAGCCGCCACCCGCTGAGGTGCCGCACGGTCAGGGCCGTTGCGTGGGCGATGCGCTCCGCCGGGGCCGGCACCGTGGAGGCGTCGGGCGCGGGGCCGCACTCGAAGAAGGCGCCGTGCCGGCCGTGCTGCGCCGCCGGCAGCCGGCTGAGCACGAGGTTGTTGACGCCGGAGAACACGACGATCTCCGCCACCTCGGGCAGCAGGTGCTGAAAGAGCGTCAGCAGCATCAGCTCCTGCGCCGAATTCAGGCTCTGCCCCGCGAAGTTGAGCCAGGGCAGCCCGGGTGCGTACCGGCTGCCCAGCCGCGAGGAGAGCGTCGCGTGGTCCCCGCTCGCCCCCACACCGAACACGGCGGAGCTGCCGGCCAGCAGCCGGACGGGCCCCGGCGGGCGGCCGTCGGCGACCGTCGCCGTGCCCTCCGTGGTGTGCGTGACCCGGAAACCGCACGAGTCGGTGGAGTACACCGGGGTCCGCTCGTTGCCGTACTGGAAGAAGCCGATGTACGGCTGGTCCTCCAGGACGAAGGTGTAGTGCTCCATGTGGGGGACGAGTTCGGCGCGCGGGGACTTCATGGGGCAGGGCTCTCCTTGCGTGTCCGGGGCCGGCCGGGGACGGCGGGTCAGTGGGCGGCGGGCGGCAGGTCGTAGAGCGCGCCGGGCCGGTCCTCGCGGATCAGGTCGGCGTTGACGGCCATCGCGGCGAGGCCGCCGCTGGCCGCGGCCATGGCCGCCTGCTGCATGTTCCTGCCGAGGTCACCGGCCACGTACAGGCGGGGGAGCGAGGTCCGGCCGCGCTCGTCGGTCTGGACCTCGGTGAGGTCGGCGGCCTGCAGCCAGGGCCGCAGCGGCTCCACGCGCGGCTCGGTGTCCAGGTGCAGGAAGAGGGCCGTGAACGTGAGGGTGCGCCCGCCCGCCAGCTCCACGGCGACGCCGTCCGGGTGCGCGGACACCCCGGTGACCTCGTCGGGCACGGTGGTGACACCGGAGGCGGCCAGGTAGCCCCGCTCCTCCTCGGGCAGCTCCCGCCGGTCCGACAGGTAGGTCAGCGAGGACGTCCACGCGGTCAGGGTCGCGGCGAGGCACTCGCCGGGCACCGCGCCGCCGTACACCCCGAAGTGCCCGTCCCGCACCTCGTAGGCGTGACAGTACGGGCACTCGAACACGCCCTTGCCCCACAGCGCGGCGAGCCCCGGCACGGCGGGCATCTTCGAGCGCACGCCCGCCGCGTAGATCACCGTCCGGCTGGTGAGGGCCCCGGCCTCCTTGGCGACGGTCACCAGGCGGTCGCCCTCGGGCGCCACGGAGATCACCTCGTCGTCGAGGAACGCAACGCCGTAGCGCGAGATCTCGGCGCGGGCGCGGGCGCGGAAGTCCGCGATGGTCACGCCGTCGTTGGTGAGGACGTTGTGCATGACGCCCGCGGCCATGTTCCGGGCGTCGCCGGAGTCGACGAGCGCGACGCGCCGGCGCGAACGCCCGAGGTACAGCGCGGCGCCCAGGCCCGCCGGGCCGCCGCCGACGATCACGGTGTCATACGGTTCCGCGGTCATGCTCTCCTCTTTCGGTGTCGGTGTGCTGCCGCGGCACGGGGGCGGCCTCCGGCTGTTCGCCGGTGAGGACGTCCTGGCGCAGCGGTGCGAGCAGGGCGACCGATCCCAGGATCAGGACGGCGCCGGACGAGACGAAGACGGTGGTGACGGAGGTGGTGCGGGCGAGCAGGCCGCCGAGGGCCGCCCCGATCGGCATCGTTCCCCACGAGCACAGGCGTGACACGCTCATCACGCGGCCCTGCAGCTCCGGCGGCGCGAACCGCTGCCGCAGGGACAGCACGGGGATGTTCCAGCTCATCATGAAGACGCCGTTGCAGAAGATCGCGGCGCCGGCGGCCGCGACGTGGTCCGCCAGGCCCAGGCCCACGTAGGCCGCGCCCGACAGGATCAGCGACCACTGCGCCATGACGAGCGTGGGCAGCCGCCGCGAGAGCCGGGGCGCGAGCCACGTACCGGCGACCGAGCCCACCGAGCCGGCGGTGAGCAGCAGGCCGTAGCCGGTGGCGTGCAGGTGCAGGGTGCGGTAGGCCAGCAGCACCAGCATCGAGAACGTCGCCGAGTACACCAGGCCGTAGAGGGCGCTGGCGGCCAGCGTGCGGGTGAGCGCTGCCCGCGTGAGCACGAAGGAGACGCCCGTGCGCAGGTCCTGCCACATGGAGCGGGCCGCGGAGGTGCCGGGCGGGGGAGCGGTGCGCGGGGCCGCCTTGACGCCGGCCAGGCCCAGCAGCAGCACGGCCGCGAAGCCGTACAGCGCGCCGCCGGTCGCCAGGGCCAGCGTCGCGCCGGCGCCGACCAGGAGCCCGGCCAGCGGGGGGCCCGCCATCTCGTTGAGGATGACCTGCGGTGCGAAGAGCCGGCCGTTGGCGAGCTCCAGGTGCTCGGAGGCCACGATGTCCGGCAGCATCGCCGGCGCGGCGGTCTCCGCCAGCGTCTCGGCGATCCCCAGGACGAACGAGAGCACGAACAGCACGGCCAGCGACGTGCCCGCCGCGAACGCGCCGACGGCCGCCAGCAGCGCGGCCGCCCGCGTGAGGTTGCTGATCAGCAGGATGCGCCGCCGGTCGTGACGGTCCGCCAGCACGCCCGCGGGCAGCGCGAACAGCAGCCACGGCAGCATGTTCACCGCCGTGAGCCCGGCCACCACCATCGGCTGCGGGTGGCTCGCGACCACCAGCAGCGGCAGCAGGGTGCGGGTGACGCCGTCACCGGCGTTGGACGCCACGGACGACGACCACAGCCAGCGGAAGCGGCTGCCCAGCACGGGCGTTCCGGCCGGTGCACCGGTCTTGGTCAAGGGACTTCACTCCGGGTCCGGCCGCGCACCGCCGCCCCGCCGCCCGGCACGGTCACGACCAACTCGTGAGCCCCAGAAGCCGCTCGCCCAGCGGGGTGAGCTCGGCGCGCCCGTACAGCTCGCGCTCCTTCTTGCGAGGGCTTCCGTGGTGCTCGTGCTCGTGCGGCGGGATGCGGTCCCGCCAGAACCGTACGCGGCTGTCCCGGAGCGCGGCGTCGTCCTCCAGGGCGGGCGCCATGGAGATGTACTGTGCCATACGCACCCGGTCCGCGGAGCGGTTCGGACGCACCCCGTGCGGCAGCAGGCTGTTGAAGATGATCAGATCGCCGGGGTCGACGCGGAGCGTCTCGATCTCGTAGCCGGTGATGTCGGGCGTCATCGGATCGCGGTCGGGCGGCTGTTCCTCCAGCCAGGCATCCAGCTTCTCGAAGATCCCCGGCACGCACTGGAAGCCGCCGATCTCCTCGTTGCCCTCGCTGAGCGAGAGCACGCCCTGGCAGCTGATGGGCAGCGGGCGCCGGGAGGTGTCGACGTCCCAGTGGACGAACCCCTCGAAGGCACGGGTGCCGCGGTTCGGCGGATTGACGTTGGCGAAGTCGATCACGACCCACAGGGCCGGGGTGTCCCAGATGTCGACGAACGCGTCGTACACCCGCTGCGTCTGCCGGTTGTCCCACATGGCCTGGTGGTTGTAGATCTCCACCAGCCCGCTGTGGCCCGGCAGCCGCTGGTTGTCCGTGCGGTCCGCGTACCAGGTGGCCGGATCGCCGGGCGCCATGTCCTCGAACTCCCACAGCGCCCGCGTCAGCCGCTCGACGTTGTCCGCGGGGACGGCCTGCCGGACGACGACGTGCCCGCGGGTGATCCAGTGCTCCCAGTCCTCGGGGGACAGCACGCGCAGCGGCAGCTTCTTGCGGACGTCCCTGAGCTGGGTCCTCGCCATGGTCGGTGCTCCTTGCTCCTGGTCAGGTGATGACGGTGCGCTCGTCGGCCAGGACGACCGCGTCCAGGGCCGTGGTGTCCAGCAGCTCCAGGGCGTCCCCGAGGTCGTTGAGGATGGGCCGCCCGCCGCCGTTGGCGCTGGTGTTGATGAGGATCGGCAGCCCGGTGCGGCGGGCCACCGCGTGGCACACGCGGTGCAGCAGCGGGTGCCGGTCGGCGTGCAGGGTCTGCAGCCGCGCCGTGCCGTCGATGTGCCGCACCTCGGCGAGCCGTTCGGCGTGCTCCTCGCGGACGCGCACCGCGAACAGCATCGTGTCGGTGTGGTCGAGCGGCCCGGCGAAGTACGTGCCCGCCACTTCCGCCGGGCACAGGGGCGCCACCGGCCGGAACCACTCGCGCCGTTTGATGGTCTGCGAGACGTGGCGCCGGGCGCCGGGCCAGTGCGGCGAGACCAGCAGCGACCGGTGCCCGAGGGCGCGCGGCCCCGTCTCCATCCCGCCGCCCAGCCAGGCCACGCACTTGCGCCCGGCGAGCATGCCCGCCACGTGCTCGGCGAGGGCCGCGTCGCTCGCCAGCGTCGTACGGGTGTGCCCGCTGTTCTCCCGGCCGCGCGTGGTGAGCAGCGGGCCGCCGTAGGCCAGTTCGGCTCCCGGGCGGCCGCCGCCCGGCCCCGGCCGGTCCTGCGGCGCGGCCACGGCCAGCGCCGCGCCCAGGGCGATGCCGGAGTCGTCGCAGCAGGTGGGGATGTGCACCCGCGAGAACAGCCCGCTCTCGGCGATCCTGGTGTTCGCCGTGATGTTCAGGGCGCAGCCCCCGGCGTAGCAGAGCACCGAGCGGTCCGGCCAGCGGGCGTGCAGCCCGGCGACGAGGTGGGTGAGGTCCTCCTCCACGGCCGCCTGGAGGGTTGCGGCCAGGTTCCGGCAGACCGGGTCGCCCGGGCCGTGCCCGACGAGGAACCGGTGCCCGCGGGGCGTGCGGATCTCGTCGGGGAACACCCCGCCGTAGGAGTGCACCACGTCGTCGTCGGTGGCGTCGCCCAGCAGGCCGTCCAGATAGCCGCCCGCGTCCTCGTCGTACGGGTACCAGGTGTCCTCGTAGCGCAGGGCGCTGCCGGCGGGCGCCTCGCCGCCGAGGGGAGCGAGCAGGTCGGGCGCGGCGCGCCGGGCGCGCTCCCCGGCCAGCATGGTGCGCAGCACGGGCAGGAGGCCGGCGTCGACGGTGCCGGTGGCGGCCAGGCCCAGCAGCTTGCCCGTGTCGAACTGGCCGCCGTGCACCCGGCGCGCCAGCGCCTCGTAGACCAGCCCGAAGCGCGGCCCCGTGCGGTTGCTGAACGACAGGACGGGGGTCAGTGACGCGCCGTCGCCCAGGCACACCATGCCGCACTCGGCGTAGTTGCCCGTCCCGTCCAGGGCGAGGGCGATCGCCTTGTCCGCGCCGGAGGTGTAGTAGGCCAGGGCGGCGTGCGCGTAGTGGTGGCGCACGGCGATCACCGGCAGGGGACCGGCCGGGCCGTCGGCGAGCGGCCAGTCCGCGGACTTGACCGGACGCAGGACGGACGTGGCCAGCGCGTCGCCCGGGCGGCTCCACGTGATGTCCTCGGAGACGAGCTCCACGAGCCCGGCGGGCAGGATCCGGCACGCCGGCGTGTACCAGTCGGCGACGGCGACGGCGCTCACCGGTCCGCGGGCCAGGGCGTGCAGCCGGTTCACCCAGTCGCCGGCCGACGCCGCGAACCGTTCGTTGCCGCCGCACACGTGGCGCAGCCCCACCTGGCGCTCGCCCTCGATGACGTGCACGCCCGCGGGCTGGGCCAGGGCCGCGCCCCCGTCGTGCCCGAAGTTCAGGCCGATCGTCGGCATCTGCACGGGCTCCTTCAGACGCTCGCGCAGACCTGGGCGTGGTGGCGTTCCAGCAGCCCTTGCACGACCTCGCGCATGTACGCGCAGTAGCCCGGCGACATCACCTGGATGGACCCGTTCTCCTCCTCCAGCGCGCCCGCGGACCCGCCCGAGCAGGTGCCCTGCAGCTCGCAGCCCTGGCAGCCGGGGCCGTTGGTGTAGGCGCGCATGCCGTAGTCGCGGTAGGCCGCCGAGTTGAACACGCCCCGCCAGTCGTCGATGGTGCCGAGCTTGCGCGCCGTCGCCTTGCAGGCGAACACGCTGCCGTTGGGCTCGATGGACAGCTGCCGGCCCACGGCCGGGCAGGTCTTGTAGTCGGCCTGGGCCGCCCACTTCGCCTCGTCGGCGATCATCTGGAACGTCTGGTACCAGTAGCCGCTGAGCTGGACGCCGCGCTCGCGCCCGTAGTCGACGGCGGCCAGCAGCTTCTGCGCCACCTCGTGCGGGCTGTGCTGCTCGAAGAACTCGCGGGCCTGGAAGGAGACGATCACGTCCAGGGAGTCCAGCCCGGCCTCGGCGACGAAGTCGATCAGCGGGGTGCCCCACTTGTCCCACGTGTACTGCGACAGGACGGTGGTGATGCTGACGGGCACGCCCGCGGCCTTCATGTCGAGGATGGCCTTGCGGACCACGGGCCACGGCGTGCGCTGCTGCTGCCCGCCGCGGAACTCCCCGGTCTCGGGCACCAGGTAGTCGATCGAGACGGTGGTGGCGACGCGGTAGTCGGCCAGCGCCTGCAGCAGCTCGGCGTCGATGCGCGAGCCGTTGCTCGTCATGTCGTAGGACAGGGAGACGCCGTCGTAGAAGTGCCCGAAGGTGCGCAGGATGTGGAGGATCGTGTTGCGGGCGAGCGTCGGCTCGCCGCCGAAGAACGACACGGTGAGCTCGCCGCCGCCGTTGGCCTTGCGCAGCGCCACCGCCTCCCGCAGCGTCTTCTCGGCCACCTGCGGGGACATGTGCATCGAGGGGTTGCGGGCGCCGTCGGTGCCCTCGTTCCAGTCCCCGCGGGCGAGCGTCGGGCCGCTGTCGCCGCGCGCCGTGCGCAGCTGGACGAGGACCGGTCCGGGCTTGACGGACTCCCCGGAGGTGTTGCGCTCCTCCACGCCGCCGTCGAAGTTGTAGGCGAAACAGCCCTGACAGGAGAAGTTGCACGCGTTGGTCAGCACGAGCTGGATGGAGGAGTGGAAGACGCCGCTGCTGAGCGCCTCGCCGCGGGCGGCGAGGAGTTCGTCGATCTGCGCCGCCTCGTCGTGGCCGGCCTCCACCAGGTACTGCGCCTCGATGAGGCTGTCGACGGCCGCGCCGCCCGCGCGCTCGCGCAGCTCGTCCAGGGGGATGCCGGCGGCGGCCTCGCGCAGCAGCTCGACCGTGTCGCGGTCCACCAGGCGGGCGTTGCCGAAGAGCGAGTGGAAGGCCACCGTGCGCTCGGTGCCGTCGTAGGCGTCGAGCCGGCCGCCGAACCGCGAGAAGTCGCGGTCTCCGGCGGTGCGCATCGTACGGACGTAGCGGGAGGACTGGTAAACCGGAGCCGACATCGGTGGACTTCCTCCTGGATCAGGTGCGGATCGGACGGGGCCGGGACGCCGGCCGGGGGAGCGCGTCCGTGGAACGGGCCCGCCGCGGGCGTGGATCGCGGCGGGCCCGTCGGAACCGGTGCGCCGGTACTGCTAGGCAGGGGTGACCGGTTCCTTCGTCTCGGCGACGTCCGTGACCGACTCCGCCTTCGGGATCGGCGTGATCGTCGGGGCGTTGCCCTTGTCGGGCGAAACGAAACCGCAGGGGCGCGACGACGCCGTGGGTGTCGGAGTGATCATCTTCTTGACTTCGGCCATCAGTCTCTCCTCGCCGTGGTCCGGCAGTATGCGTGCATACGCGGTCAGCGAATCATGGGCGGCCCGGGGCCGGGGATATTCGTTCCGGCCACTTTTTTCGGAGCGTATTACTTGATCGGAACCGCTGGTATTAGCGCATGAACGGTATGGATTCCTGTTCGAGAACGGCGCGGCGGGCCGGTCGGGGGGTGCGCTCTTACCGCGTCACCAGGGAATATGCGGAAAAGCCTGCCGCCGGAACCGTTCCGGGATATGCATGCGCAGGGCATGGATCAATTGCCAGGACCTCACCGGACGTTACGGAGCGGGCGGTTTGCGAGCCTGCCGCGCACGACGATCTGTGGCCCGCTCCTTTCCAGTGCCCTCCGGCGCCCTCCCCTCCTCGGCGGCATTGCGGCCGGGCGCGTGCGCGAGGAGCGCGCCGGAAGGCCGGAGCGCGCCTCCCGGCGCTCCGCGTGCCCACGCGCGCGCCCCGCCGCAGGCGCGCGCGGGCCTGCGGCAGGGCAGGAAGAGGAGCGGTGCGGCAGCGGTCAGGGCAGGTCGTCCCAGGTGACCACCGGACTCGCGGCACGCAGCCCGAAGTCCACGGCCGGATTCCGTACGGGCCGCTTCAGGCGCAGCCACCCGGGCACGGTGGCGGCAATACCGTCGTCGGCCGCCAGGTGCCAGAAGGTATTCGAATCCTGGCGCGCGAAATACGGGCAGAACAAGGAGATGACCAGCGTCACGCGGTGGCCCTTCGTCACGGGCGTGACCGCGTGGAAGATCCGGCTGCCGTGGAGGAACAGCGTCGCACCGCGCTCGCCGAGATCCGCCACGCGGAACCGGGAATCGTCCGGCACCGGCCCGGGGAATTCGTCCGCACGCCCCCGGAAGTACGTGAAGCGGCCGCCGTCGTAGTCCGCGTAGCCGCTGAGCTGAATCGTGAAGACGTAGTCCATGCCGTCGCGGTGCCAGTGCACACCGCCCTGCCGTCCGCTGCCCTCGCCGTAATTGATCTGGGCCGTGGGAAGCCGCAGCGGATGGGGAATCAGCGGAATGCCGACCAGCCGCGAACACGTGAGGAGGAACGCGCGGTCGCGGATCATATTGGCGATGAACGGCGAAAGCAGATCGGCGGCGCGCAGCCGCCGCGTCGCGGTGAAACCCGCGTCCTGCGCCGCCGGTTCGAGCTGCTCGCACACCGCGGTCAGGTGGCTCAGGCCCTCGTCCGTGAGGATGCGCCACGGCCCCGCGACGGCCGTGTCGTCGACGTGCCCCCTCGCGTGCAGCAACTCGCGCTCGTGATAGCCGAACTCCCGCAAGGAGACGCGCGGAACGGCCTGCGGGGGCGCCAGGAACCGGCTCTGCCAGGGCGGCTCCGCGGGCAGCCGCGCGCTCCGCAGCGGAGGCCGGGCGCGCAGCGCCTTCATCACCTTGCGGAATCCGTCGGGGGCCTGGGGCAGAACGAGTGGGCTCGGTCTGCCGCTCACTTTCGGCGCTGCGGGCACGACGCATCTCCTTTTGCGGAAACGCTGCGGCGGAACGGCCGACGGGGCCACCCGAGAATCTCCCACCGGGCCGGGACACTGGCAAGGCCCGCGGCGGCACCTTTCTTGCGGCCGTCCGGCCCGGCGCCGCCGCGGCCCTTCCGCCTGCGGTACGTGCCCTACGGCAGCGTCAGCACCCGCGGGCCGTCCTTGGTGATGGCGACCGTGTGCTCGATGTGCGCGGCGCGGCTGCCGTCGGCGGTGCGTATCGTCCAGCCGTCGCGGTCCGTGCGGTAGGCGTTGCTGCCGCCCGCCATGAGCATCGGCTCCAGCGCGAGGACCAGGCCGTGGCGCAGCGGCATGCCCCGGCGGGGACGGCCCCGGTTGGGCACGTGCGGGTCCTCGTGCATCTCGCGGCCGATGCCGTGGCCGCCGAAGTCCGCGGGCATGCCGTAGCCGCCGGAGCGGGCGACGGTGCCGACGGCGTGGGAGATGTCCCCGATGCGGTTGCCGGGCACGGCCGCGGCGATGGCAGCGTCCAGCGCCCGCTGCGTGGCGTCGATCAGGGCGGTGTCGGCCGGGCGCGCCGTGCCGACGACAAAGCTGATGGCGGCGTCGCCCGTCCAGCCGTCGAGCTTCGCACCGCAGTCGATGCTGACCAGGTCGCCGTCGCGCAGCGCGTAGTCGCCCGGGATGCCGTGCACGATGACGTCGTTGACGGACGCGCAGATCACCCCGGGGAACGGCGTGGGGGCGAAGTCGGGCTTGTAGCCCAGGAAGGGGGAGCTCGCCCCGGCGTCCTTGATGACGGTGTGGGCCGCCTCGTCCAGCTCCCGCAGCGTCACGCCCGTCTTCGCCGCGTCGCGGACCGCGGCCAGCGCGTTGGCCACGATCCGGCCCGCCTCGCGCATGGCATCCAGCTCGCCGTCGGTCTTGATCTCCACCATGGTTCCGGGTCTCCCCTGGGCTCGTCACCAATTCTTATACCGGTATTAGTATCACGGTCTAGAATCCGCCCCATGGTGAGGACCCCCTTGACCCCCTGGGAGCGGCGGCGCGGCGAGACGCTCGGCGCCCTGCTCCGCGAGGCGCGCGGCGAGCGGAGCATGGTGGAGATCGCCGCCGCCGCGGGCCTGTCCGTGGAGACGCTCCGCAAGATCGAGACCGGCCGCGCGCCGACGCCCGCCTTCTTCACGATCGCGGCGCTGGCCGCCGTGCTGGGCCTGTCCATGGAGGAGCTGGCGGCCGCTGCCGCGGCCGGCGCGGACGCGGAGGAACGTGCGGCGCTGACGGCGTGAAGCGGGCGGAGCGGGCGCCGTTCCTGACGGCTTTTCCGGCCTCCGCGAGACAGTTTCCCCGGCCTCGGTGAGACGGCTTTCCGGCCTCTCCGCGACAGCGGCTGACCGATCGGTTAGATTACTGACCGATCGGTTAGAGCTGTGCTCGAACGAGAGGCAGGACGCATGGAGCGCACGACATGCTGCGTGGTGGGCGGCGGCCCCGCGGGGATGATGCTGGGACTGCTGCTGGCGAGAGCGGGGATCGAGGTGACGGTCCTGGAGAAGCACCGCGACTTCCTGCGCGACTTCCGCGGCGACACCGTCCACCCCTCCACCCTGCGCCTGCTCGACGAGCTCGGCCTCGGCGAGCGGTTCGCGCGGCTGCCCTTCCCCAAGCTGGAGGAGATGCGCATGGAGATCGCCGGGACCACCGTCGTCGCGGCCGACTTCCGCCGCATCCCCGGCCGCCACAAGTACATCGCCATGGTCCCCCAGTGGGACTTCCTCGACCTGCTGGCGAGCGCCGCCGCGGCCGAGCCCTCCTTCACCCTGCGCATGTGCACCGAGGTCACCGGCCTGCGCCGGGACGGCGGCCGCGTGACCGGCGTGCGCTACACCGCCGAGGACGGCACCCCCGGCGAGATCGCCGCCGGCCTCACCGTCGGCTGCGACGGCCGCCGCTCCGTCGTCCGCCGGGAAGCCGGCCTCGTCCCGGAGGAGTTCGACGTCCCCATGGACGTGTGGCAGGTCCGCGTGGACGCGCCCCGCGGCGGCGTCAAGGACGGCCGCGTCTTCGCCCGCTTCGGTGACGGCCAGGCCGCCGTCACCATGGACCGCGGCACCTACTTCCAGACGTCCTACCTCATCGGCAAGGGCCGCGACGCGGAACTGCGCTCCCGGGACGTCCAGTGGTTCCGCGACCGGCTCGGCGCCCTCTTCGGCTGGGACGCCTCCGTGACCGCCGCCATCCGCTCCTGGGACGACGTCAAGCTGCTCGACGTGAGCATGGGCCGGCTCCCGCGCTGGTACGGCAACGGCGTGCTCTGCATCGGCGACGCCGCCCACACCATGTCGCCCGTCGGCGGCGTCGGCGTCAACCTCGCGGTCCAGGACGCCGTCGCGGCCGCCCGCATCCTCGCCCGGCCGCTGCGCGAGGGCACGGTCAGCGGCCGCGACCTCGCACGGGTGCAGAAGCGCCGCACGCTCCCCACGGCCCTCGTCCAGCGGTCGCAGCAGGGCGAGCACCAGCTGATCCGCAGCGCCCTCGACGGCACCCTGACCGCCGCTACCCTGCCTCTGCCCCTGCGGGCCCTGCGCCGGTCCCGTCCCCTGCGCACCGCCACGGCGTTCCTCGGCGGCTTCGGCATACGGCCCGAGCGCGCGCCCGCCTTCGCGCGGGCGTAGGGGCCCGGCCAGGCGGGCTCAGTCCGGGGCCCGCACCGCGTTCAGCGTGAACGTCACCAGCTCGTCGGCCGCGGCGTCCAGATCGGTCTCCGGGTCGGCGAGCCAGTGGGAGACCACTCCGTCGATCGCACCGCCGATCGCGAGGGCCATGACCTGCGTGTCGAACGCGCGCAGCCGGCCCGCAGCCTGACCCGCCGCCAGCAGCTCCATCAGGCCCTGCAGACGGCCGCCCGTCCGGTGGCGGCCCGGCGTCTTCAGCCGGGTGCCGCCCTCGTCGTCCAGGAGCATTTCGGTGATCACGCGCACGTGGCGCCGGTTGGCCTGCTGGTAGCCGATCATCGCCCGGACGTAGGCGACGAGCCCGTCCAGCGGGTCCGTCTCCTTCTCCACGCGCTCGGTGACGTACGCGGTGAACTCTTCCAGCACCTGCGTCAGCGCCGTGCGCGTGAGGTTGTCCTTCGACGAGAAGTGGTAGAGGACGGCGGCCTTGGAGATGCCCGCCGCCTCCGCGATCGCCGACAGCGACGCCGCCGGGTAGCCACGCGTGGAGATCAGGTCGATCGTGCTCTCGATGATCTGCTGCCGGCGCGCCCGCTCCGTGAAGGTCGGCTCGCCCGGGGCAGCACCCCGGCGGGGACTCATCGTGACGCCACCTCTGTTCTCTCGCGCTCGGCCCGGCCGCCGCCCCTGCGGACGACACCCGACCGTACACCGGCCCGGCCGCGGGCGGCCCGGCGGGGAGGCGGCCCCCGGTCAGTCCCACCAGTTGAACAGGACGTCACCCAGGCACGAGGGCTTCCAGTAGCGGATCTCCGTGAGCTCGGCCGGTGACAGCTCCGAGACGTCGACCTCCTCCAAGGGGGTCATCAGCTCCTTGACGCCCATCACCCGCAGCCCCGCCGTCTCGAAGACCTGCGCCCACAGTGGCGGGTCCGCGAACCCGGGCACCGGCTCGCCCTCGCGGACCTCGTCCGTGGTGAAGGCGACCACGGGCAGGTGGACGTGGCCCAGAGCCGTGAACACGCGGCCGTAGCCGTCGCTCAGCGTCGCCCGGCGGAACGTCTGCACCTCGCCCGGGACCACCTCGCCCGCCCGCCCCCGCGCCTCCATGGCCGCGGTGAAACACGCGGCCCGGAACAGCGCCGCCTCGGTCCGTGGCAGAGGAGCCTCGTGCGGCCCCCGGAACCCCGTAGCGCCCCGCGCCAGACGGATCAACGTGCCTTCCTTCCCGTGTGCCGGAGGCCCGTGACCGGCAGGAGCGGACGCGGAGCCCACCTGCACTCCCCACCCCTCTCCTGCCGTCACGCCCGTGTCATGCGTGACGTCCTGCTCCTCACTACCCAGCACAACGCGCGAGCCGTCGCTCCGTACGCCTCTCCCGCAGCGCGCGCGGCCCGCCGCGCCACGGCACGCACCCCCCGGCGTGCGCACCCCCGGCGCGCCTCTGCGGAAATTCGTTCGCGGTCCCGCGCCCGGCCCGGCTAGCGTCGAGGCCGTGACGACCACCGGCGAACGCACGGACGGCGGGCGCGGCGGGGCCGCCCCGGACTGGCGCGAGACCAACCGCGCGATGTGGGACGAGCGCGTGCCCCTGCACACCGAGAGCGCCTTCTACGACGTGGCGGGCTTCAAGGCCGGCCGCAACGACCTGCGCGGGTTCGAGGCGGACGAGGTCGGTGACGTCACCGGCAAGCGCCTGCTCCACCTGCAGTGCCACATCGGCACCGACACCCTGTCCTGGGCCCGCCGGGGCGCCGAGGTGACCGGGCTGGACTTCTCCGGCGCGGCCGTCGCCTCGGCCCGGGCGCTGGCCGCGGAGGTGGGCGAGGAGCGGGCCCGGTTCGTCGAGTCCGACGTGTACGACGCGCCGGCCGCGCTGCGGGGCGAGACCTTCGACATCGTCTACACCGGCTTCGGCGCCCTGTGCTGGCTGCCCGACCTGACGCGGTGGGCGCGCGCGGCCGCGGAACTGGTGGCGCCCGGCGGTTTCCTGTACCTGGCGGAGTTCCACCCGGTGGCCATGTGCCTGGGCGAGGACGGCAGCGCGTTCGCCGAGGACTACTTCGCTCCCGGGCCGTTCACCTACGACGAGCCGGGCTCGTACGCCGCCCTCACCGCCCGGACGCGGCACAACCGCTCGGTCGAGTGGCAGCACACGCTGGGCGACGTGGTCAGCGCGGTGATCGCCGCCGGCCTGCGGCTGGAGTTCCTCCACGAACACGACTTCACGCTCTTCGAGTACCTCGGCGGCATGGTCCGGGCCCGGGACACGAGCGGCAGCCGCGGCGGCGAGGCCGTGGTCTACCGGCTCCCGGAGGGCCGCCCGCGCATCCCGATGGTCTACTCGCTGCGGGCCTCCAAGTAACAGGGCCCGGTCGCACGGCAGGGCACCGGTGCGCGCCGCGGAACGTGCGCGCACCGGTGCCCGTGTGCGGTGGTGCCTGTGTGCGGTGACCTACTTGCGGCGGCCCGCCGTCGAGACGGTGCCCTCGCCGCCCGCCAGCTTCCACTCCTTGTGGAGCGAGCCCAGCGGGATCGGCTTCTCGAAGACGGGCGTGCCGAAGATCCGCAGCTGGAGCTGGAGGGCTCCCGCGAGGTCCAGCCCGCCGTAGGCGCCCCACTTGCCGGTGGCCGAGGCCTTGCCGTCGGCGGAGGCGGTGGCGCTGCCCTCCGCCTCGGCCCGCAGGTACGGGGCGACGTCGGCCTTCACGCCGACCGCGCCGTACAGACCGACGGACGCCTCGGCGCCGAGCGCGGCCTTCACCTTGCCGGCCGCGGTCACGGACGCCTGCGGCGACGTGGCCGAGAAGTCGGAGGTGCTGACCGGCGACCAGCCCTTGCCGCGGTTGTACGCGCCGCCGACGCGGAAGCCTCCCTTGAGGTCCTCCTTGACGTCGGCGTTGACGTGGCCGTCGGCGTCCACCTGCAGGTAGCAGGTGAGGCCGAGGTTGACCACGACCGGCACCGGACCGACCTGGATGACCGGCGAGGCGTGCAGCTTGGCGAACGGCACGCGCAGCGGCTTGCCGTCCGTCGAGGCGGCCGCCTGGCCCTTGAGCTCCCACTGGGAGGACCAGTCGCCCGACAGCGACACCGAGGCGCTCGCGGGTGCGCCGCCGAAGCCCGCGCCACCGCCGTCGTAGGCGAAGTCGACCTCCGGAGCCAGCTGGACGTAGCCCGAGGCCGACGCCGCGGCGGAGGCCGGGGCGTCCTTGGCGGTGGCGATGGACGTACCGACGTCGAGCCGCAGGTTGCCCAGCGGCACCTTCGCGCCCTTGGGCCCGAAGTGGACGTTCCCCGTCTTCGTCCACGAGGCCTTGACGCCCTTGACGAGCGGCTCGACCTCGACCGTGGACGGGTCGACGGGCACCGCGCCCTTGGCCTGCGAGTCGCCCAGCAGGGCGCCCAGGGTGGCCGGGGCGGTGTTGACCTCCGTGCCCTTCTCGGTCTGCCCGAGCACCTTGGTGACCTTGGCGAGGACACCGTCGGGGGCCCCGGGGGCGGGCGCGCTGGCGATGATGTCGCCGACGGCCACCTGGTCGTTCTTGCCGGGTCCGGCGCTGCTGCCGGCACCCGCCGAGCCGGACGGCGCGGGGGTGCGGCCGGGAGCCACGCCCTTGGGGGGCTTCGCCGCGCCGGAGATGACGGCGCGTCCGCTGCTCTTGTCGAACGAGGCGACCTTCAGCGCGGACTTCTGCGCCGTCCTGCCGGAGCCGGAGGGGCGGGCCACGGCGCTCGGGGCGCCCGCGCCCTCGGGCGCGGCCCGGACGGCGAGCTGGGGTTTCGCGGCGGGCGGCCGGGCCGCTGCCGCCTTCTCCGTGCCGGCGCCGGGGTCACTGCCGGAGGGCCCGGAGGCCGCGGAGCACCCGGTGGCGAGCAGGGAGGCGGCGGTGATGGCGGGTAAAGCGATGAATCGTGCGGGCTTGCGCAAATTCGATCCTCGGAGCGTGAGGTGGGGGCGGGCCGGAGGCGTCGGCACTCCGGCCCGCATCACACGGCAGGGGCGGGTGAACCGGATGGCTACCCGCCGGTAACGGCATGATCATGCCATGGCCGCGTGTGCCCTCAGAAGCCCTAAACCTCCGGTGGGCAGTGATCTGGATCACTGCCCACCAGGGGGGTGCCCGGCTCCAAGTCGTTTAGTTTTTGACCGCCTTGAGGACGACGAACTTCGGGTCGCTCGCCACGGTCTCGCAGTTGCCGAACAGCCGGCGCAGCTTGATGTGGTAGCCCAGGTGCCGGTTGCCGATGACCCACAGCTCGCCGCCGCGGCGCAGCGCGGCCCGCGACCCGGTGAACATGCGCCAGGCCGTCGCGTCGGTCGTCGACTGGTGGGAGTGGAAGGGCGGGTTGTTCAGCACCAGGTCCACGGACTCGGCCGGCACGCCCGCCAGGCCGTCGCCCACCCGGAACTCGGCCTTCGCCCGCGGTCCCGCGTTCTCCCGGAAGGTGGCCTCGGCGGACGCCACCGCCTGGTACGACTCGTCGACGAACATCACCTCGGCCTGCGGGTTGGCCAGCGCCGCGGCCGTCCCGACGATGCCGTTGCCGCAGCCGAGGTCCACGACCCGCTCCGGGCCGCGCCGCTGCGGCAGGTTGCGCAGGAAGAACCGGGTGCCGATGTCGAGGCGGTCGGCGCAGAAGATCCCCGCGTGGTTGGTCACCATCAGCCCGGAGGCCGGCCCGATGCCGAGCGGCAGGGCGTAGCGGTGCGGCCACGGGCTCCCGGACTGGGGGACGGCGGGGTCCGGCGAGCAGAAGATGAGCCGGGCCTTCTTCACGGCCAGCGAGGTGCGGGTGGGGCCGGCGATCCGCTCGAACAGCTTCAGCGTCGAGGTGTGGATCTCCGTGACCTTGCCCGCGCCGACGACGACGGACCCGGCGTGCAGCCGGGGCGCGAGCCGGTGCAGCTGGTCCTCCAGGAGCGCGAGGCTCTTGGGCACGCGGACCAGCAGGACGTCGATGCGGTCCGGCGGGGTGTCCCTCGTCGACAGCAGCGCAACCGCCTTCGCGGCGACGCCGTTGCGCTCCAGGTTGCGGAGCGTGGCCTGCCGGGCCAGGAACGAGTCGGTGATCTGCACGGGCCGGGCGCCCTGCCGGGCGAGGGCGGTGGTCAGCGCGCCCCACCGGTCGCCCAGCACCGCCACGGTGCCGGACAGGTCCGCGGGGGCACCGGCGCTCTCCGCGCTGCCCGCCAGGTGCTGGAGCAGGTACTCGTCGGCGGCGTCCCAGGCACGCAGCTGGTCGCGGGGGTCCTCGGGGAAACGGGTCAGGACCAGCTCGCCCCACGGCGTCAAAAAACGGTTCATCGTGCCCACAGGCTAGTCCAGAGCTCCGGCGCGGGTGAGCACGGCCGCCCCGGGCCGGCGGCCCGCGCGCCGTTCCCGCCCGGCGAGCCGGTCACCGCCGCGCCCGGCGAAGCCGCCCCCGGCACTGGGTAAAGTGTCGCCGCCGTACGAAACATCGCAGGTGAAACGGGGTCAGGGCATGGGCATACTCAACCGGGTGAAGAACCTGGGCGACCAGGTGGGCACGGCGGCGACCGCCTTCGGCAAGGACGTCGCCCACGCCGTACAGCGCGGCGTCGACGCCGGGCGCACCGGCACGAACGCCTCCGGCGACTGGGTCCTGTCCGTCCTGCGCTCGCTGCCCGCCCCCGC
>NZ_JBPQTW010000056.1:0-34021 GCF_051386535.1 Streptomyces sp. URMC 127 | reverse complement strand
TCAACCCACCCCCCATTCCTCACAAAGAAAGCTCGGCCCCCGACCCCCGAAGCCCGGAGCTCAAGAACGAATGCACGCCGCGTACGACGCCCTGTCGTGTTTCTCGCTCGCCTAGGTACGTTGCGCATCACGTCGGCACGAGTCGATGACACGAACGAGAGGCGTCCACCATGGCTCGCAGGCTCTGGATGATCGGCACGAACTCCGGGAACAACGGCTGCCCCACCCTCTACGAGGACCTCGACAGCAAGGAAATCCTCGTCCAGGGGGACCAGGTGACCGACCCGGACGACATCGCCCAGCTCAGGAACGTCAAGGACGGAGAAGGATTCGTCGTCGTGCCCCGGGAACTGCTCGCGAACTTCGGCCCAAAGGAGGCGGAACACGTGCCCGTGCTCATCGACTTTGACGAGTTCGACGCCATGTTCGAAACGTTCGAGCACACGGCATGGCGTCTCGAAACCCGGCGCGCCTATCGGTCCGACGAGGAGACCGAGACCTACCAGCGGTTCGTGCAGGGCCGCGATGCCGGGTACGACCTCGGCGACCCGTGGTGCACCTCGCGCCGCGAGCAGGTCGCTCTCGGCAAGCGGTTCGAACGCGTACGGATCCTCGACAACCCGCCCACGCCAGGCCAGCTCTACCTCCTCGACGGAGCGCGGCGCAACGCAGCCGTCGGGGAAGACATCCGCAACCTCTGGCGCAGCGACGCGGACCGGCTTCGGCTGCCCGCCGAGGACTTCTGGCTCTTCGACTCCCGGGTCGCCGCCCTCCTCCACTTCGACGGCGAGGATCGCCTGACCGGCGTCGAGCTGATCACCGATCCGGTGAAGGTCGTGCGCTACTGCCAGGTGCGGGACGCGGCCTGGCACCACGCGGTCCCCCATGAAGAGTTCGCGGGTCGGGTAGCTTCCGCTGGGTGACGACCGATTTCCAGCAAGGCCGGATCGCCCTCGGTGCGCGGCTGCGCGAGCTGCGTACCGAGGCCGGTCTCACGGTCCGGCAGTTGGCCGCCGAATGCGGGTGGCCGTACTCCAAGATCTCGAAACTGGAGAACGGCAGGCAGACGGTCACCCCGGCCGACCTGGAGATCTGGGCGAGGGAAACCGGCCGCTCCGAGGCCACTGAAGAACTCAAAGCCCGGCTGCGAGGCCTGGAGACCAGCCAGCGGAGCTGGAGGCGGCAACTCGCCGCCGGGCACCGGCCGGTCCAAGAGGCCCTGGCCGTCGAGTACCAGCGCTCGGCAGTACTGCGCGCCTGGGAAGCCGCAATGGTCGTGGGCGTGCTCCAGACCGCTGAGTACGCCCGCCACATCTTCACGGCCTACGCGGACCTGCACCGATCGGTCCGGGACGTGGACGAAGCCGTGAGCGCCCGCATGAAGCGCCAGGAGGCGCTGTACACGCGCGGCAAGCAGTACCACGTCGTCATGGGCGAGGCCGCCCTCCACACCCTCGTGTGTCCGCCGCCGGTACTGGCCGGACAACTCGACCGCCTGATGGGCGTGGTGACGGGGCTGGACACGCTCTCCCTCGGCATCGTCCCCTTCACCGCCCGACTGGGGTTACCGCCGGCCAACGGGTTCTGGATCTACGACGAGCGGCTGGTCATCGCCGAAGACTGGCACGCCGAGCTGTGGCTGGACGACGCGGAGAACGTAGCCCTGTACACAAGGGTGTGGGAGACCCTGCGCAAGAGCGCCGTCTACGGCCGCCAAGCCCAGCGACTGATCGCCCGCGCCCGCGCGTCTCTGGACCTTGCGTAGGCAACACCGAGACACGCGCCTCGCCGTGTGCGAAACATCGAGAAACACGGCGCGTCAGGCGAAACAAGCGCCCGTACGGTCCGGGCATGAGCACAAAAACCGCTGCTGCGCCCTGCATGAGGTGCTGCGAGGTCATCCTCGCGCGGGCGACCGCCGTAAGGGACGGCCGCTGGGGCGACGTCATCGCGCTCTCGGAGGCGAGGGCGCGGCACGAGCAGGAGCATGCCGATCAACCCAAGGAGAGCGTGATGAGCATCCAACCGAGCGCGCCGTACGTGACGGCCGGTGGTCACGGGAAGCCCCAGGACGACGGTGACGGGCACCCCGGGCAGCCCTGGACCCCGCCCGACGAGCCGACCCCGGACGGGCCCACCCCTCCCGGCGGCGGGACGCACGGCAAGTGACGCCGCCAACCACACAGCAGACCGCACAGCCGACCGCGCACGCCGTGCACTCCGGCCGGGACGTCCGGGACGCCCGGGACGAACTCCGCCGTCTCCTCCTCGGCACCGGCGCCCTCGAACCCGCCTGGGTCCCCGCCTTCGACGCCGTGCGCCGCTCCGACTTCCTGCCCGACGTGATGTGGCCGCACGACATGGCCACCGGCCGCAGCCGTACCGTGGACAAGGCCCGCGACCCGGACGCGTGGCAGACGTACGCCGACTCCGACTGCCCCATCGTCACGCAGTGGGACGACGGGGCCCACAACGGCCCGGAGCCCGGCAGGTCGTTCAGCTCCTCGTCCTCCATGCCGAGCCTGGTCTTCTCCATGCTCGCGGACCTGGACGTCCGCGAAGGCCAGCGGGTGCTGGAGATCGGCACGGGCACAGGCTGGAACGCGGGGCTGCTCGCCCACCGGGTCGGGGTGACCGGGAGCGTCGTCACACTGGATGTGGACGGCGTCGTGGCAACCGACGCGCGGGCGGCGCTGCAGCGGGCCGGACTACCGGTCCGCGTCCTGCACCGCGACGGATACCTGGGCTTCCCCGAGCGCGCCCCGTACGACCGGATCATCGTCACGTGCGGCGTGCGGGACATCCCGTACGCCTGGGTCGAGCAGACGGCGCCGGGCGGGATCGTCCTCGTCCCGTGGGGCACGTACTACGGCCCCGCGGAGGCCACGGCCCGGCTGGTCGTCGCCGAGGACGGCCGGAGCGCGTCCGGTCCCTTCACCCGGCCGGTCGGCTTCATGCGGATGCGGGCACAGCGGCTGGTACGGCGACAGCACGCGGCGTACGTGCCGCCGGGGGCGATGGACCGCGCCGACGTCTCGGCCACGTCGCTGCCCGCGGCAGACCTGGACGGATTCGTGACGGGCCTGCTCGTACGGGACGTCACGCACGTCGCCGACCGCGAACGGGAGGACGGCAGGCGTGCCGTCTGGCTCTACGGGCTCTCCGACACGTCATGGGCGGCCGCCGTCTTCCACAACGGCCGGAAGCAGGCCAAGGTCTACCAGTCGGGACCCCGCCGGCTCTGGGATGAACTGGAAGCCGCCCACCAGTGGTGGGAGTCCAGAGGAAATCCCGGATACGACCGCTTCGGACTGACCGTCGACCGCAATGGCCGAACCCGCGTCTGGCTGGACGACCCGGACGGTCTCCTGTAGCAGCCAGTGCCGTCTTCCGCCGGCCGACGCTCCCTGGGCAGAATCCAGCCGACACCGAGGAGGCACATGGCAGAGTTCATCGACTTCGGCGAGTTCGACGGCATGTTCGAGACCTTCGCGCACACCGCATGGCGGCTTGAGACGCGCCGCGCCTATCGGTCCGACGAGGAGACCGAGACCTACCAGCGGTTCGTGCAGGGCCGCGATGCCGGGTACGACCTCGGCGACCCGTGGTGCACCTCGCGCCGCGAACAGTCCGCTCTCGGAAAGCGGTTCGAGCGCGTCAGGATCGTGGACAACCCGCCCACGCCAGGCCAGCTCTACCTCCTCGACGGAGCGCGGCGCAACGCAGCCGTCGGGGAAGACATCCGCAATCTCTGGCGCAGTGACGCGGATCGGCTTCGGCTGCCCGCCGAGGACTTCTGGCTCTTCGACTCCCGGGTCGCCGCCCTCCTCCACTTCGACGGCGAGGATCGCCTGACCGGCGTCGAGCTGATCACCGACCCGGCGAAGGTCGTGCGCTATTGCCAGGCCCGGGACGCCGCCTGGCATTACGCCATCGCCGCGCGGGATTTCCAGGCGCGGCTCAGCCCATGAGAGGACCGCTCCTCAGATGCCGATGATCCGGACGCGGTCACCGCACAGCCGGGCCATGTCATCGACGTCGGAGGTGAGTACGGCCACCGGACCCGGCTGGCGCAGTGCTACCTCGGCGACCGTCGCGTCGATCGCGTACTTGTGGCCGTGCAGACCTGCGGTCTTGAGCAGTTCCGCAGACGCTTTCGCCGCACTCTCGGTCACCGGCTCGACCTTGACGCGTGAGAGCGCCCACTGCAGCCGGGGCACGTTCATCCGCGCGTGGCTGACTTCCACGATGGTGTTGGCTCCGATGACGAGGTCAGCACCCATGGCGTGGAACACCTGGAACATAGCGAGGATCTTGCGGTCCTGTGCGATCCAGGCGGAGAGTCCTTGGGAGTCCAGGACGACGGTCTCAACGCGCCCGTTCACGCCGCGCTCGTTCACGCCGCGCTCGCCGGCCCGCCGGCCTCCGTCGACCCGAGGATCCTGGAGCGAGCCTCTGCCAGCTCCTCCTCGGTGAAGGCCCCGTATTCCTCCTGGTAGCGCACCAGATCGGCGCCGAGCAGCTGGTGCCGCAGCTGACGCGCCACCGCCTCGGCGACATAGCCGGAGACGTTGTCGGTGAGCTTTTTCAGCTCGGCGACCTGCTCTGTCGGCAGCGTCACCGTAATGCGTGTCGTGTCCGCCATGACGCGAGCATACTGCGATATGCGCGCCCCCGCGGGGTCGTCCGGCCCGGCATAAGTCCGAGCAACGGTGGGGCCGCAAGGGGTGCGCGAAGAAAGCCCTGGGCGTGCCGGATGCATCCAGCACGCCCAGGGCACGTCAGAGAGGGACCCGTCAGGCCGCCGCCAGTTCCTGCTCCTGCTCCGGGGCCTGTTCCATCGCCGGGGCGTCCTCCACCCTCCGCCGCTTCGGCAGAAGGAACAGCAGTGCGAAGACCACGACCAGCCCGCCCGCGACCCACCACATCGCGTTGGTGAACGCGCCGCCGAAGATGTCGGCCATCGACTCGCGGCGCGGGTCCGCGTCGTCCACGACGGAGAAGAAGGCGACCGAGACCAGGCCGAGCCCGATCGCGTTGCCGAGCTGCATCGTGGTGTTGATCAGGCCGGACGCCGAGCCGGCGTGCTCGCGCGGGACCTCGGAGAGGATCGCGTCGGTGATCGGGGAGACGATGAGGCCCATGCCCGCGCCCATGATGATCAGCGGGAGCGCCATCTGCCAGGACTCGATGCCGGCGCCGTAGTGCTTCGCCTCCCAGATGTATGTCAGCACGCCGGCGGCCATCACCAGGGCGCCCGCCTGCAGCACCTTCCGGCCGAAGCGGGGGACCAGCTTCTGCACGGACATGCCGGCCGCCGTCGAGACGGCGATGGAGAACGGGATGCCGGTCAGGCCCGCCCGCAGCGCGGACCAGCCGAGGCCGATCTGCATGTACATCGTCCAGACCATGAAGAAGATGCCCGTGGTCATGCCGAAGATCAGCTGGACGCCGACGCCGCCCGCGAAGCTGCGGACCTTGAACAGCGACAGTTCGACCAGCGGCGAGCCGTCCTTGCGCGTCTTGTGGCGCTCGTAGGCGACGAAGGCGGCGAAGACGAGCAGGGAGGCGGCCATGGATATGAAGCCCCACAGCGGCCAGTCGTGCTCGCGGCCCTGGGTGAGCGGGTAGAGCAGCATGAGCAGGCCGACGCTGGCGAGGGCGACGCCGACGAGGTCGAGCTTGAGCGCCTTGGGCGCCTTGGATTCGGTGATGAAGCGGCGGCCGAGGAGCAGGCCGGCGATGCCGACCGGCAGGTTGATCAGGAAGATCGGGCGCCATTCGAGGCCGAAGAGGTTCCACTGGGTGAGCAGCGCGCCCAGCAGCGGGCCGGAGACGGCGCCGAGGCCGACGACCGCGCCGAACATGCCGAAGACCTTGCCGCGCTCGTGCGCGGGGAACGTGACGTGGATGATCGACAGCACCTGCGGCACCATCAGGGCGCCCATCAGGCCCTGCAGCACGCGCGCGCCGACCAGCAGCTGCGGGTCGCTGACGATGCCGCACAGCATCGAGGCCAGCGTGAAGCCGCCCATGCCCAGCAGGAAGACCTTCTTGCGGCCGTAGATGTCGCCCAGCCGGCCACCGGTGATCAGACCGATCGCGAAGGCCAGCGCGTACCCCTCGCTGAGCCACTGCAGAACGCTGAACGAAGCGTCGATGTCACGCCGGATGCTGGGCATCGCGATGTTGACGATGGTGACGTCGACCAGATCCATGAAGGAAGCGGTCATCACTACCGCGAGCGCCAGCCAGCGGCGGCGGTCGGTGGGCGGTGAATCGGTGGTCATGGATGGACCTGGCCTTTCCGTCGGTGATTTCGGTGGGTGCATGCGGTGCATGCGGTGCATGAGGCGTGTTGGGCGTATGACCCGACACTAGACCCCATATAGGACAGGTTGTGTCCCACTTCGCTGCCACCCTGGTGTCATGACCGACACCCCGGCACGGCTCCTGAACCTGCTCTCCCTGCTGCAGACCCCCCGCGAGTGGCCCGGCAGCGAACTGGCCGACCGGCTCGGCGTGACCACCCGCACCATCCGGCGCGACATCGAGCGACTGCGCGACCTCGGCTATCCCGTCCAGGCCACCAAGGGCGCCGTCGGCGGCTACCGGCTCGCGGCCGGCGCCGCGCTGCCCCCGCTCGTCCTGGACGACGAGGAGGCCGTGGCCATCGCCGTGGGCCTGCGGGCGGGCGCCGGGCACGCCGTCGACGGCATCGAGGAGGCGTCCGTACGGGCCCTCGCCAAGCTGGAACAGGTACTGCCGTCCCGCCTGCGGCACCGGGTCTCGGCCCTGCAGGCGGCCACCGTCCCGATCACGTCCGGGGACGGTGCGACGGTCGACCCCCGGACGCTGACCGTCATGGCCTCCGCGGCCACCGGCAACGAGCGGCTGCGCTTCACGTACCGCAAGGGCGACGGCACCGAGATGCAGCGGCTGGTCGAGCCGCACCGGCTGGTGAGCACCGGCCGCCGCTGGTACCTCGTCGCCTACGACATCGACCGCGGCGACTGGCGCACCTTCCGGGTCGACCGGGTCAGCGAGCCGTTCGCCACGGGCGCCCGCTTCGCCCCGCGCGAGCTGCCGGCGGCGAACGCGGCCGAGTTCATGAAGGGCTCGATGGGCCGGATGCAGCCGACCATGCGGATCGTGGCGACGCTGCACGCCCCCGCGGAGTTCGTCGCCGCGCGGCTTCCCCAGCACCTCGGGGCGCCGCAGCCGCTCGACGCGACGACCTGCCGGCTCGATCTGGAGGTGGCCGACTCCCTGGAGTGGCTCGCCTTCCGGCTGGCCCTCCTGGACTGCGACTTCACCGTCCACGAACCCCCGGAGCTGGTGGATCACCTGCGCGAGCTGGGGGCGCGGATCAGCCGCGCGGCCACCTGAGGACAGGCAGCAAAGGCAAACAAGCAGGCAGAGACAGGCAGGCAGAGACAGGCAGGGCGAGGGCAGACAAGCGGAGGAGGGCCCCGGCGCAGGGGGGGTGGCGCCGGGGCCCGGTCTATGAGGTTATGCCCTATTAGGCCGCTACGTCACTACGCCGCCGCGTCAAAGCCCGTGTCGTGTGCCATCTTCTTGAGCTCCAGCAGGGCGTGCTTCTCGATCTGACGGATCCGCTCCCGGGTCAGGCCGTGCTGCTTGCCGACCTCGGTGAGCGTGCGCTCGCGGCCGTCCTCGATGCCGTAGCGCGCCTTGATGATCGAAGCGGTGCGCTGGTCGAGGCGGCCGATGAGGTCCTCCAGCTCCTCGCTGCGCAGCAGGGCGATCACGGACTGCTCGGGCGACACCGCGGACGTGTCCTCCAGCAGGTCACCGAACTGGGTCTCGCCCTCGTCGTCCACGGACATGTTCAGGCTGACCGGGTCACGGGCCCAGTCCAGGACGTCGCCGACCCGCTCGGCGGTGGTGCCCAGCTCCTCGGCGATCTCGGCGTGGTCGGGCTCGCGCCCGTTCTCGCGGTTGAACTCGCGCTGGACGCGCCGGATGCGGCCCAGCTCCTCCACCAGGTGGACGGGCAGCCGGATCGTACGGGACTGGTCGGCAATGGAACGGGTGATCGCCTGGCGGATCCACCACGTCGCGTACGTGGAGAACTTGAAGCCCTTGGTGTAGTCGAACTTCTCCACCGCGCGCACGAGGCCCGCGTTGCCCTCCTGGATCAGGTCGAGGAGGGGCAGGCCGCTGCGGGGATAGCGGCGGGCCACGGCCACGACCAGGCGCAGGTTGGACTTGATGAAGACGTCCTTGGCCCGCGCGCCCTCGGCGGCTATGGCCTCCAGCTCCTCGCGCGAGGCCGCCTTCGCGCCCTCGCCCGGTTCCTCCAGGCCGTCGAGGATCTGCCGGGCGTAGACGCCCGCCTCGATGGTCTGCGAGAGCTCGACCTCCTTGGCGGCGTCGAGCAGGGGCGTCCGCGCGATCTCGTCGAGATACATGCCCACCAGATCGCGGTCGGCGATCTCCCCGGAGGCGCGCACACTGCTCGCCTCCTCAGCGCCCTTGTCAGCGGTCTGACGACGGGCGACGGCACGGGTTGCCATGCGTACTCCCTTGCGATGAGTCGGTCGCGGGACGGGCGGGGCGCGTGGCCCGGTGGGCTTCCCTGTATGGGCGGACCCTGCCACGGTTGCCCCGTCCGAAGGAAAGAACGACTGGAATCCGGACAGAATTCCCACGAGACGTCTTCTTTTTGGTGATCATGCAGTATCCTGCGCGGCCGCAGGTCGGGAGCCGTGCCGAGAGACCCACGGAAGCGCAGGTCAGAGCACGCGGCGCGGGGTGTCCCGGGAGCCCCGCCAACCCCTTGGGCCGCAGCCGGCTGAGACGGTCGTCACAGCGGTGGAGCACCGGCCGGCCACCGACCGGGCACCGACCGGAGCGCCGCCGCGAGTGCCGGCTCCTGGCGGGACTGCCGACAGGGATACCTACAGGGATACCGACATGGATACCGACGGGGAGCGTCGCCTTTGACCGGCCTCCCGCCTTCAAGGACGACGCCGGGGGCTCCGTGGTTGCCGTGCCCCGTTTGATCGATTTGCTCCCGTCCCCGCCCGGGTGTGCGCTGGTGGGAGGAGAGAGGAGCCCCGCGATGACGCACTCGATCATGCCCGGGCACCACCGCGCCCACGAGGGCCCCGGCCCGGTGGCGCGCGGCACGCACCTCCCCGCCGGCGAACGGGTCCGCTGGACGTGGGCCGTGCCGGTCACGGGCGGGATCGCCCTCGGGCTGTTCGCCATCTTCCTGGCCGGCCACAACGGCTACACAGCGGGCGCCGCGGTGGTCATCGGCGTCGTCGCCGGCCTGATCGCCATGGCGGCCGGCTACGCCCTGCTCCGCGAGCGCAACACGATGATCACCGAGGTCCGGGCGGCGGCCTTCGGGGCGCTCTTCGGCGGCAGCATGGGATTCCTGCACAGCCTCAGCGGCGGGTCGGTGCTGCGCTCGGCGGGCATCGGGGTGCTGACGGCGCTGGGCATGGGGGTGGCTTCGTACTACGTCTTCTACTGGCACGAGCACCGGGCCGATATGTGAGACATGTGACGGCCGGGGTGATGTCCAGGTGATGTCCGAGGTGAGGTGACGGACCCCGCCGCGAGGTGACAGGCCCTGCGACGTAGGACCTCGGACGGTTTCGTGCCTCGGGCAACGAGCTCTAGCGTGAGGGTCGATGCACCCCTACGTATCCGCCCGCGTTTCCGCCCGCGTTCCCGCCTACGTACCCGCCCTACCCGAACTGCACCGACCGCTTCGCCAGCCCCATCCAGAAGCCGTCGATGACGCTGCGCTGCCCCTCCAGCTCGTCCTCGGCGGCGCCGAGCGCGACGAACAGCGGGGCGAAGTGCTCGGTCCGCGGATGGGCGAGCCGGCTCGCCGGGGCCTTGTGCTCGAAGTCCAGGAGGGCGTCGACGTCCTGCGCCGCGAGCGCCTCCCGGCCCCACGCGTCGAACTCGGCCGACCAGCCGGGCGGCCCGGAGCCCGCGTGCCGCAGCGCCGCCAGGTTGTGGGTGAAGAAGCCGCTGCCGACGATCAGCACGCCCTCGTCGCGCAGGGGCGCGAGTTTGCGCCCGATCTCCATCAGGCGGCGCGGTTCGAGGGTGGGCAGGGACATCTGGAGGACGGGGACGTCCGCGTCCGGGTACATCTCGACGAGCGGGACGTACGCGCCGTGGTCGAGGCCGCGGTCCGGGACGTCCTGTACGGGTATGCCGGCGCCGCGCAGTGTCCTGCGGACGCGCTCGGCGAGCTCCGGGGCGCCGGGGGCGGCGTAGCGGACCCGGTAGTAGTGCTCGGGGAAGCCCCAGAAGTCGTAGACGAGCGGGACGGTGCGCGTCGCGCCGAGGGCGACGGGCGCCTCCTCCCAGTGGGCGGAGACGACGAGGATCGCCGTGGGGCGGGGCAGCTCTGCGGACCAGGCGGCGAGCTCGGCGGTCCAGAGCTCGTCGTCGGCGAGGGGCGGGGCGCCGTGCGAGAGGTAGAGCGCGGGCATGCGCGCGCCGGTGGGGGTGACGGTGGCCGGCATGAACCCTCCAAATGCTTGAACTCTCAAGTTCTCTATGGCGCGAGCTTAACCCTCCCTTATTTAAACTTCAAGGACACAGTGCGCGAGCGATTGCGCGAGCGACGGGAAGCCGGTGGGTGAAACAGTGGATGTCATGACCAAACGACCTGAAGAGGACATCGCACGTCCTGAGGGGGAGCCCGCCGCCGGCAGCGCCGCCGGGACGCGCTGGCTGACCGATGCCGAGCAGGACGTCTGGCGGGCGTATCTGCACGCCACCACCCTCCTGGAGGACCATCTCGACCGGCAGCTGCAGCGCGACGCGGGAATGCCGCACGTCTACTACGGGCTGCTCGTCAACCTCTCCGAGGCGCCGCGCCGCCGCCTGCGGATGACGGACCTCGCCCGGCACGCGAAGATCACCCGGTCCCGGCTCTCGCACGCCATCGCCCGGCTGGAGAAGAACGGCTGGGTGCGCCGCGAGGACTGCCCGTCCGACAAGCGCGGCCAGCTGGCCGTGCTCACGGACGAGGGGTACGAGATGCTGCGCCGGTCGGCGCCGGGGCACGTCGCGGCCGTCCGGGCCGCGCTCTTCGACCGGCTCTCGCCCGAGCAGGTGGCCCAGTTCGGCGAGATGTGCCGGACGATCGCCGCGGGCCTGCAGCCGGCGGGGGCGGACCTGCCCTGGTTGCGGTGACGCTGCGCTGAGGCAACGCCCTGCGTACGTACTTCCGTACGTACGCGAAACCCCCCGCCGTTCCCGGCGGGGGGTTTCGCATGTCCGGCGGACCGGGCGGACCCGGCGCATCGCGGCCGGCCGCGGAGAGGGTCCGGCGGAATGCGGGGCACCGGAACCGGCACGCCCCGCATTCCGCCGGCAAGGCACCGGCGTCAGTGAGCCATGACCGGCACGGAGTTCTCCGCGCCCTCGCCCTCGCCCTTGCCGTCGCCCGAGCCGGCGACCGCGCCGCCCGGACGGCCGGCGTTGACGAAGGTGACCGCGATCAGCGCGGACAGGGCCAGGATGCCGACCGCCCACCACACGGCGACGGAGTAGCCGTGCACCATCGACTGGAAGGTGAGCAGCTTCGGGTCGCCCGCGCCCTTCACGTGGGACTTGAAGTAGTCCGTGGTGGCGCTGGCGGCGATGGTGTTGAGCAGCGCGGTGCCGATGGCGCCGCCGACCTGCTGCGAGGTGTTCACCATCGCGGAGGCGACACCGGCGTCACGCGCCTGCACCCCGTACGTGGAAAGGCTCATCGCCGGCATGAACGCCGTACCCATGCCGAGGCCCATGAGCATCAGACCGGGCAGGACGACCGCCGCGTAGGAGGTGTCGAGGTCGATCTGCGTGAGCAGGACCATGCCGACGGCGGCGAGCAGGAAGCCGGGGCCCATGAGCCAGCGCGCCGGGACGCGGTTCATCAGGCGGGCGCCGATCTGCGTGGATCCGGTGATCATCGTGGCGATCATCGGCAGGAACGCGAGACCGGTCTTGACCGGGGAGTAGCCGCGGACGACCTGCAGGTAGTAAGTGAGGAAGAGGAACAGGCCGAACATCGCGATGGCGGCCAGACCCAGCGAGACGTAGACGCCGGCGCGGTTGCGGTCGGTGAGGACGCGCAGCGGCAGCAGCGGGGCCTTGACCTTGCGCTCGACGAGCACGAACGCGAACAGCAGGACCACGGCGGCGGCGAAGAAGCCCAGCGTGCTGCCGGCCGTCCAGCCGTCGGACTCGGCGCGGGTGAAGCCGTAGACCAGCGAGACCAGGCCGAGGGTGGCCAGGATGACGCCGGGGACGTCCAGCTTCGAGGGGTTGCGGCTGCCGGCCGGCTCACGGATCACGGCGATCGCACCGGCCGCGGCGACGACGGCGAAGGGGATGTTCACGAAGAACGTCCAGCGCCAGTTGAGGTACTCGGTGAACAGGCCGCCGAGGATCAGGCCGACACCGCCACCGGCACCGGCGATGGCACCGAAGATGCCGAACGCCTTGGCGCGCTCCTTGCCCTCGGTGAAGAGGACGGCGAGCAGCGACAGCGCCGCCGGAGCGAGGAGGGCGCCGAAGACGCCCTGCAGGGCGCGGGCACCCAGCAGCATCCCGGTGTTGACGGCGGCGCCGCCGAGGGCCGAGGCGGCGGCGAAACCGATCAGGCCGATGACGAACGCCCGCTTGCGGCCCCACAGGTCGGAGACGCGGCCGCCGAAGAGCAGCAGGCCGCCGAAGGCGAGGGCGTAGGCGGTGATGACCCACTGGCGGTTGCCGTCCGAGATGCCGAGGTCGGCCTGGGCGGAGGGCAGCGCGATGTTCACGATGGTCGCGTCGAGGACGACCATCAGCTGGGCCAGGGCGATGAATATGAGCGCTTTCCAGCGCTTGGGGTCGAGGGGGGTGGTGGTGTCTGGCATGAGTGGTCCTACCTCGGCGGCGGTCGCCGCGATGGTCGCGGTGGTGGTGCTGGACGGTGGGGAGGCGTGGGGAACGTCTTGGGGGTTGTCGCGGCGGGGGGTCAGCCGGAAACGGTGGCGGTGTGCGTTACGGGGTCCGCTACGGGGCCCGTTGCGGGGTCTGTCGCAGGGTCCTTGGCGGCGGCCGCACTGGCTGCGACCCCGGCCGCGTCCTCGGCGGTGTCCGTGGCGCGCCCCGGGGCCGTGCAGCCCTTCTGACGGCGCAGCTCCTCCAAGGTCACGGCGGAACCGGAGAGTTCGGACCGGGCCGGAGTCATCAGGCCGTCGAGGAACAGCTGCAGGTGCCGGTGGACGAACTGGTCGAAGACCGCGCAGCCCTTGCCCGGCAGCGGCCGGGTCAACTGCGTGACGGCGACCATGAGATCACCGACCGCGATGTCCTCGCGCAGCTGCCCGGACGCGCGGGCGTCGGCCATGAGCCGCTCGATCTGCTCGTCGAGGCGGTCGCGCGCGGCCACCAGCTCGGGGTGACCGGGGTCCATGCCCTCTTCCAGCAACGTGCAGAGCGCACCGACGCGTTCGTCCGCGGCGGCGTGGACGAACCGCCTCAGCGATCGGAAAGCATCGGGCTCCTCAGCTCGTGCCGCCTCGGCCCGGTCCGCGAGGCGGGCCATGACGGAGAGGGTGACATGGTGGATCAGCTCGCGGCGGTCCGCGAAGTGCCGGTACAGCGTGGCATTGCCGACCCCGGCCCGTCGAGCGATTTCATCGAGGGAGCTCTCGGCCCCGTGTTCGACGAGCGCCTCGCGCGCGGCGGCGATGATCCGCTCGCGGTTGCGCAGGGCGTCGGCGCGGAGGCGCGGCGGGTGCGCGGTGACCACGGCCTTTACTCCTTCGGAGACGGGATGGAGGGGGCTTTAAAGCAACCGGGGAGGGATTCCCCGTTTCGCTCGGACGAGGGGTAAACGGGGAGGAGCTCCCCGGATATTTCGCCGATGGGACGTGACACGCCTCACGTTTGCCCGGAGAGGGCGGATGGGGGGCGGATGCGGCGCGGATGCCCCGTCTGCCGCAGTCCGGGGAGCGCGCCGGGGCCCGGCGGCGGAGGGTGATCACAGAGGGCGGCGCGGCGGCCGCCCCTGGGAGGCATCCCCCGCCCCTGGGAGGCACCCGGCATGAAGACGCCGGCCATCGTGGTCGTGAAGACGCTGGCCATCGTGGTCCTGGCCGCGACCACGCTCGCCATGACCTCACCGGTGCCCGCGGGCCGCACGGGGCCGGGCGTCGGGGCGGGCGCGCAGGGCGCCCCGCCGGCCCTCCCGGACACCGGGGCGCGGCCGCCCTCCGGCCCGTGCGCCCTGCCCGGCGCCACCGACAACGTCTCCGAGGCCCCGCTCACGCCGCCCGGCTACGCGCCCTCCAGCGGCGTCGTGCGTGCGATCACCTTCCTGATCGACTTTCCCGACGTCCCGGCCACGGTCACCCCGC
Source organism: Streptomyces sp. URMC 127 (assembly GCF_051386535.1). NCBI lineage: Bacteria > Bacillati > Actinomycetota > Actinomycetes > Kitasatosporales > Streptomycetaceae > Streptomyces > Streptomyces sp. URMC 127. Next base: position 19,625 of record NZ_JBPQTW010000056.1, on the reverse strand, counting down.
AGGAGCGCTACGCCGAGTTCTTCCCGGCCGTCGCCGACTACTACCGGGCCAGCTCGTACGGGCGGCTCGACTACCGCTCCACGCCCGTCCTGCGCTGGATCCGGATGTCCCGCCCGTACCGCGCGTACCGGATCGAGCGCGGCACGCCCTTCGACGCGAGCACCGGCGACGGCTACGGCGCGCTGTCGGCGGAGATCCTCGACGCGGTGGACGACACCGTCGACTTCCGGCGCTACGACCTGATCAACGTGCTGGTCACGCCGGACGCGGGCCCGCCGGCCACCGAGGACGTGCGGTCGGTGACCTTCGCCGGCACCCCCACCGGGCTGACGACCGCCGAGGACACGTCCTTCAAGAACGTGTCGTTCATCTGGAGCCGCCAGACGGGCGACAGCGCCTTCCGCGTCCTCAACCACGAGAACGCCCACAGCTTCGGCCTGCCCGACCTCTACTACACGGGCCGCGGCGCCGCCCTGCAGAAGACGCCGGTGGGGCACTGGGACCCGATGGACGAGGACTGGGGCCCCTCCGAGGACTTCCTCGCCTGGCACAAGTGGAAGCTGGGCTGGCTGGCCCCGGCGCAGGTGCGCTGCCTGGACCGGCCCGGCGTCCGCTCGTTCGCCCTGGCGCCCACTTCCGCCCCCGGCGGCCTCAAGCTCGCCGTGATCCCCGTCTCGCGGCACACCGCGATCACGCTGGAGGCGCGGGCGCCCGGGCCGCTGGACCACGTGGTGTGCCGCCCGGGCGTCCTGATCACCGCCGTGACCACCACCATGTACACGGGCTCGGGCCCGGTGCGCGTCGCCGACGCCACGCCCGGCAGCGCGGGCTGCTACACGAGCGACCTGAACGTGAACGCGGCCCTGAGCGACGCCCCGTACAGGGCCGGGCAGACGTACACGGGGCCCGGCGTCACGATCGACGTGCTCGGCGCGACGGCCGGGGGCGACTGGCGGGTGCGGGTACGGACCTTCAGGCCGCGCGCCAGTGCCGACGGCCGAGGCTGATCAGCCGCAGCTGCCGCCGGGCGGTGTCGGCGATGGCCCGCTGCTCCTCGGGGTCGTCGGCGGAGGCTTCGAGGAAGGCCGAGGCGGTCATCACGAGGTGGTCGACGTAGAGCCCGGCGAGCATCCGCACGTCCTCGGCGCTCCAGCCCCGCGACACCTCCTGCCCGGCGAGCGCGTCGGCGACCTCGTCCCCGAACCGCCGCAGCTCCGCCGCGATGGCCTCGCGCACCGCCCGCACCCCGCCGTGCCGCTCCCGGGCGATGAACCGCACGTGCGCCGGGTGCAGCCGTACGTGGTCCGCCACGGCCTCGACGCTGCGGTCGATGACCTCCTCCGCCTCCTGCTGCTCCGCCAGGACCGCCCGGATCATCACGTGCAGGCTCCCGAGCGACTCCTCGACGAGCGCGACCCCGAGCTCCGCCATGTCCCGGAAGTGCCGGTAGAACGCGGCCGGCGCCACCCCGACGACCCGGGTGACCTCCCGCAGCCCCAGGCTGCTCAGGCTCTGCTCCTCCAGCAGCTTCAGCGCGGCATCGAGGAGCGCCTGACGGGTCTTCAGCTTCTGGGCCTGGCGGACGCCGAGGCCGGCGGGGGTGCTGCTGGTCATGGATTCAGTAAACAACTGTTTGCCACGGGACGCCAGGCGCGCTACGCTGGATTTCAGTGAACAACTGTCATTCCAACTGTTCACCCAAGAAGGGGAAGGACATGATCTTCCTAGTGGCGGCCGTGCTCCTGCTGGGAGTCCTCGTGGGCGCCGCCGCCCACCTCACGCTCCCGGTGCTGATCCCGGCGGCCACGGCGATCGCCCTGTGGCTGCTGGTCTTCGCCGTCCGCGAGCGCAGGAGGGAGCACTGAAATGACGCCGACGACCCTGACGAAGCGCACGGAGCGCGCGGAGCAGACGAAGCGCTCGGAGCGCACGGAGCCCACGAAGCAAGCCGAGCAACGGCCCGCACCCCGTCCCACCGCCGAGCCGGCGCCGCAGACCCCGCCCGCGCTCCGCGAGGCCGACGGCATGGCCGTAGCCTCCTTCGTCCTCGGCCTGGCGGGACTCCTGGTCTTCAACATCGTCCTGGGCCCGCTCGCCCTCGTCCTCGCGACGCTGGCCCTCGCCCGCGGCACGACCCGCCGCGGCCGCGCCCTCCTCGGCCTGACCCTGGGCGCCGCCGACCTGATCGTCCTCGCGGCCCTGGCCACCTCGGACCACACCCTGTCCTGGAGCCTCTGAGCCCCTGACCCCGCCGCCCCACCACCCGCTACACTGGCGGCTACCCCGCCTCCGTAGCTCAGGGGATAGAGCACCGCTCTCCTAAAGCGGGTGTCGGCAGTTCGAATCTGCCCGGGGGCACTTCGCAGGATCGCGCTTCCCCGGATCTCCCGGGGAAGCGCCTCCTTCGGTCAAGGCCTCGGACCTCGTGTCCGGGGCCGTTTGCGTGAGCTGGGCCCCGCAGCGTACGAGCGGCTGCCGGGCGGTTCAGGTGTTGAGCAGACGCATCGCGGGCTCGGCGTAGCGGGCTCCGGAGACCGCGTGCCGCGAGATCGCCTCTTCCAGCTCACGACACTCCGGCCCGGACAGCGACACCTCGGCCGCCCGCGTGTTCTCCGTCAGGTAACTGATGCGCTTGGTGCCGGGGATGGGCACGATGTCCTCGCCCCGGGAGAGCAACCAGGCGAGCGCCAGCTGGACCGGGGTGCAGCCGATCCGCGCGGCCATCGCGCGGACCCGCTCGACCAGCGCGAGGTTCCGGACGAGGTGCTCGCCCTGGAAGCGGGGGTCGTTGCGGCGGTAGTCGTCGTCCGCCAGCTGGTCGAGCGAGGTCAGGGCGCCGGTGAGGAATCCCCGCCCGACCGGCGCGTAGGGGACGATCCCGATGCCCAGCTCCCGGGCCGTGGGCAGGAGCTCGTCCTCCAGCCCCCGCTCCCACAGGGAGTATTCGCTCTGGAGGGCCGTGACGGGGTGGACGGCGTGAGCCCGGCGCAGGGTGTCCGGGCTGACCTCGGAGAGCCCGACGTGACGGACCTTGCCTGCCCGCACCAGCTCGGCAAGGGCCCCCATGGTCTCCTCGACGGGGGTGCCGGGATTGCGCCGGTGCAGGTAGTACAGGTCGATGTGGTCGGTGCCCAGCCGGCGGAGCGAGGCGTCGCACGCCTCGCGTGCGTACTCGGGCGTGGAGTCGATCACGGGCCCGCCCTCCGGTCCGCCGGTCAGGGACCGGATGCCGAACTTGGTGGCGATGACGGCCTCGTGCCGACGGCCCTTCACCGCACGGCCCACGAGCTCCTCGTTGTGGCCGTTGCCGTAGGCGTCCGCGGTGTCGAGGAAGGTGACGCCGGTGTCGAGCGCGCGCCGGATCGTCTCGACGGCAGCGGCCTCGTCCCGCGGGCCGTAGCAGACCGACATGCCCATGCAGCCCAGCCCTATCGCGGATACGGAGAGACCGGACGGGCCGAGGGTGCGCTGCTGCATGTGGTGCTCCTTCAGGGGGTGAGGCTCCCGCACACGTGGCGCGGGAACGGGGGGCGGGGCCCGCAGCCGGGACCGGGCGCGGGGGCCGCGCCGGTCCCGGCTCCGTGGCAGAAGGGCGTTCGGTGCCGCGTCAGGACGCTGGCGCGTGCGTGCCGGGCCTCCGGGCGCCGGAGCTCACGACGGCCTTGTTCCGCATGAGGAAGTCTCCGAGATAGCCCTCGTGCGGAAGGTTGCCGTCGCTGTGCACGGTCGGCACGTCCACGTAGACGTTCGTGATGCTCGGCTCGTGCACCAACTCATCGATGAGGCCGGTGTCGTCGGTCATCGCGTTGACGACCAGGGAGTCGCGCAGCGGGGCGATGCCGTCGTCCCGCGTCCAGGGCGCCACCCAGACGCACGGGAACGGCAGCTCCATGGCGAGGAGGCTGTCATGGGGGTCCTCTACGGTGAACACCGCGGGCCCGAGCACGACGCCCCCGTCCGGATGCGGTGTCGCCACGTCCTCGAGGGGGATCAGCGCGCGCGCACGGGACGCGCTGCGCCGCAGGAACCCCATCAGCGCCTCGGCCGACTCGCGTGAGACACGGGGCCCGAGATGCTGCGCCGTGACCTGGCGCTCACCGGCCCTTCCGCGGAGCACATCCGCGAGTTCGCCGGCGAAGCGGGCGTGATCACCCTCGACGAGCACGGCGGTCGTGTTCACACAAGCCGCACCGGACAGGGCCGACACGGATTCCGCGATGCTTCCGAGCGCGGAGGCCCCGGCGTACTCCCTCCCCACCAGTGTCTTGGTACGACCCGGGCCGCCGACCTTGACCGTCGGTGAAGCACCGTAACGAGCCTTGACGTCGTCGCCGCCGTACACGAGCGCGAGGTCGGCACGCTGCAGGAGGACCGGTACGCCGGTGTGCGTGGTCGGCAGGTACACAGCATCTGTGTCGCGGAACCCTGCCGCACGGAGCGCCTCGATGACCCGGTAGGCGGTGAACGGTTCACGGCGCGAGGGCCGCACCGCGACGCGGTACCCGAGTGCGAGGGCCTGCAGCCAGCCGCTCTGGATCGTGGGTGCGTTACCCGAGAGCACGGCGGCCAGCGTCTCACCACGCCGCGTCCACACTCCGCTCCCGGCCCCTTCGACCGCCTCGCGCCACGAGCCCAGCGAGCCGAGCGGCCTGGCGCGGTCGGCACGGGCCGGCGCCTCGGCGACGGCCGCGGCGACGGCCCGGCTCAGTTGCTCGGTGACCCGTGCGTTGTGCCCGCTGACCCGGCGGACGTACGCGCAGTGCTCTTCGAACGACAGACCGCCGATCACGTCGTCCAGATACCGCTGCGCCGCCTCGGCCAGACACTTCGTGCGCTCGTACGCGGGCAGTGGATCGGCGTGCCCCTGAGCGAGGATGCTCTGCGAGGTGAGCAGATCAGGGCTGAGCGAGAGCGAAGCAAGAGGGCAGCCGTCGACGCCGTAAACGGTCTCCTGGGCGCGTGTGCGGCGCATCCCGCGATGCGTGAGCAGCGGCAGAGCGACGACGCCGTCTTTCCCTCCGCCCACCGTGCCTTCCCCGGTGGCGACGGCCATCAGTAGACCCCCTGGATGACCGGCTCCCCGTCGAACGCGGCCAGCGGCATCGGCGACTTCAGGGCGTCACCGGCGGTTCCCTCGGAGGAGGGCACGCGTATCGCCGAGTCCCTTTCGAGGTTGTTGGGGATGAACACACCGCTGCTGATGTGCGTCATGCGGACCTGGCCCCGCTCCCCGTACGCCACGGGCCGTCCGGTCCCGGGGTCGACCACGGAGAAGACGACGAAGGGCGAGTAGCCCTCGTAGACGGCATCGAGCGGAGGCACGGTGGGGTTGCGCAGCTTCGCGGTGGTGAGAACCATGGTGCTGCCGTAGATGTTCTGGATCAGGACGCCCGGCAGCGCGTCCGCAATGAGTTCGTAGGTGTCGTCGTCGAGGTGCGCTCCGGCCAGGGCCAGGTACTTGAGGTTCCGGCGCAGCCGGTCCGTCAGCTCGTCGTGCAGGAGCAGTTCCGCGAGGATGGGCGGCGTGGTCGTCAGAGCGGCGATGTTCTGCGTGCGGAGGATGTGGCCGATCTGGTCGATCAGATGGGCCACGTAGGCGCCGGGGTTCTCACCGGAGGCGATCAGCTTCTTCACCCAGCGCGGGTCGAGGTCGACGGTGTGGAGGGTGGATCCCAGGGCCTTCGCCTGCAGCCGGGTCGTGTTCCCGAAGGCGTGCGGGCCGGCGGGCATGGCTACCAGCCAGGGCTCGCCGGCGGGGAACTCCGCCTCCTGGAGCTCGGCCGTCTTCCATGCAAGGGCTCGCCGCACCCAGCGATCGGTGTAGATGAGGCGCTTGGGGGAGCCGGTGGTACCGCCGGTTTCGAAGACGGACGGGGCCGGCTCGTGCGCCAAACCCTTGGGTATGAGGTCCGTGACCGGCCTGTCCCGCAAGTGTTCGGCGATGTCCGGGAATTTTCCGAGGTCCGAGAAGGAGCGAATGTCGGAGAGGGGGTCGAAGCCGAGCTGCCCGGCGAGGTCCAGCCACAGCCGGGATCCGGTCTCCTCGGAGAAGTGCCAGCGCAGCGCGGCCTGCAGGAATTCCTCGGGGTCGATCGTCGCGGCGTCTTCGAGTTCGAGGAGGGAGCGCACCATGGGATTTCCTTTCTGGAGTTACTCGTACGGAGCGGCGTTGTGCGGCCGTGCCGCGGTCACACGAACCAGTGGCCCAGGACCCGCGCCGTCTGCTCGGGATTGAGCCGGGGGTCCAGGAGCGTCCGGTACCGTGCCGGGTCGCCGGGCTCGCGGGCGTTCTCCGCGCACTCGTACACGTCCTCCGGCGTCGCCTCCAGGTGCAGACCGGCGGGATGCCGGCCGGCCTCGCCGACGATGGTCTGGAACTGCTCCAGCTCGGAGATGATGTCTTCGACATGGCGTGTCTTGAATCCGGTCGCCGCTTGGACGGTGTTGCCGTGCATCGGATCGCTGATCCAGCACACGTGCTCGACGCGCCGGTGCACGCTCCGCAGGATCGGACTCAGCCGCGCGACGTTCTGCCGGCCCATGCGGGCGATGAAGGTGAGCTTCCCGGGCTCGTCGTGCGGGTTCAGCCTGGCCGCGAGTTCCGCCGCCTCCTCCGGCGAGGTATCCGGCCCGATCTTCACGCTGACGGGGTTGCTCAGCGTTGCGGCTACGGCGATGTGCGCACCGTCGAGCTGCCGGGTGCGCAGTCCTACCCACGGCCAGTGGGTGGTCGCCAGGTGGTTGCCGTACGGGCCGTGGCGCAGGAACTGCAGCTCGTAATCCAGGAGGAGCATCTCGTGGCTCGTCCAGATCGGATCGAGGTTCGCGGTCGACCGGTGGTAGTCGGCGATCGTCGCGTATGAAGTCTGAGCGGCGGCGTGCGCGTGCACGATGCGCGACGGTGAAGGAGTGCGGGCCTGCAAGGTCGGCCTCGGGGAGTTCACGATGGGGCCGCGGAAGCTGGGCAGGGACGTCCCGTCCACCATCTCGTGGTCCTGCGAGCGCGGTTTGGCGTACTGTCCGGCGAGGCGCCCGACGCCGATGACGTGCCGGCCCGTGCGGGCACGGAGATGCGACCGGAAGTGCGTCAAGAAGGTGATCTTGTCGCAGGTGGCGGACCGCACGTCGGTGTCGATGTCCTCGACGCAGTCGCCCAGTTGGAGGACCAGCCCACCGCCGCTCTCCAAGTTGGCGAGCTCGCGCTTGAGCTCGTCGACCGAAGCGCGGGAGACGAGGTCCTGCTGCGGCAGCGCGTGCAGCACTGCGTCGAGCGCGCCCCGGTCGGGCCAGTCGGACTGCTGGTGCGCGGGCAGTTCACGGAAGCGGTCCCGGTCCGTCTCGGTGAAGGGAGTCGGCTCGGGCATCGTCTGTGCCGTCATGTCGGTCATCCTTCGGACTCCTGGTGGTTGCCCGTGGCGGGCCGGCAGGGCTGGCGCGAGGCGGTCCAGACGCACCCTCTGCCGGTGCGGTTCTCGGTGAGCTCGTGCGCGGCGTTGAGACCCTTGCTGGTGATCATCGCGGTGACCGCGGGCACGCAGTACTCGCACGGGGACTGGAGAGTGATCGTGACGCCCCGCTTCCGGGCGAGCTCCCGGTAGTCCCAGATGGCGCAGTGCCGGATGTTCAGGACCGCGTGTTCGGGGCCGTCCTCGACCCATTCGGTGTCGGAGTCGTAGAGCCCGGCCTGGGCGTCCAGCCGCTGCAGCGGCACGAAGGCGTCGTGCTTGGGAGCGGAGTCGACGGCCGCGTAGATGGCGCTGTTCGAAGCCGCCCATGCCGCGAGTTCATCGTGGCCGAAATGGCCTACGAGGAACTGCTCCATCAGGGCTTGCCCCCGGAAGAACGCCGCCTTCCATTCGTGTTCCCCGCCGTCCTCGGGGAGCGATTCGAAAATCGCGTGCTTGACCTCCAGGAGGCTCTGCATGTGCGCGCCCGCTCTGGCTTCGACCACGAAACGGGTCAGGCCCGCCTCCGCTTCGAAAAGGCGCCGCTTCCACAGAGCGGTGCGCTCCTCGGCTGCAGGCTTTCCATCCGCCTCCGCGGCTTCGGCAGACATCAGCGTGCCGTTGAGTTCGGTCATGTGCGGTTACCTCTCCTGTTCCCTGAGACGTGATATTCCAGTGGAATCGTGAGACGGCGATCGCCGACGCGTTCGCTATCGATGGACCCCGGCGCCGAGCAACCGGGGGACGACGCTTTCGCAGAGCATGTCGAAGTCGTTTCCGAGAATGAACTGGAACCCGTCGACGCCGCCCTCGTCGTACCAGCGGCGGAGTTCGTCACCCACCTGCTCGGGCGTCCCGATGAATCGTGCGTGCTCACCGAGCGCGAGCGCCTCCGCCGCGAACTCCCCCACGGTCCGGCCGGGCACCCGGGCCAGATCCCACAGGGGCAGATAGTGCGACCCCAGAGCCGCGAACACCTCGTCCGGATCCTCCGGAAGCACATCCGCAGGAAGCCGGTCGGCCGGGCTCACCGCTCCCAGACGCACGCCGGGAAACCGCGTGCGCAGCGCTTCGAGGGCGAGTTGCCCACCGAAGGCTCTGGCGCGGCGGGCCTGTGCGCGCGTCAGCGCTGCGGCTTCCTCCCGGCTGCCGGCGAGGTGGACGAAGCTGCCCGGCAGCAGGGCCACGCTGTCCTCGGGGCGGCCGGCCCGCCGAACCTCGTCCCGCAGAATGCGCCGCATGTGCTGCGCCGCCCCCAGCGTGGGCGTACCCGCGAAGACGCCGTCGGCGGTGCGGGCCGCCAGGCGCAGGCCGGCCAGTGAGGATGTGGCCTGCAACGTGAACGGGAACGCGGCCGAGTACGGAGCCATGTCGATGGGACCCGACTGGACGTAGAACTCGCCGTGGTGGCTGACGTCCGTGATGAGGTCGTCGCGAACGAAGCGGTCGGTGGCCGGATCCGGGACGCTCGCGGCGGGCGGCCAGCTCGCCCACAGTTCCCGGGCGACGTGCAGGAACTCCTCGGTCTGGTCATGCCGCCGCTCGCGGGGAACGTCGCGCCGCATGCCGATGGCCGTGCCCGGCCGAAAGGACGACACGAGGTTGACCCAGGCCCGTCCGGCCGATATCCGGTCCAGGCTGGCGAGACTGCGAGCGAAGGAGAACGGGTGCGTGTAGAGCGTGGAGACGGTCGGCATCACCGCAATCCGCGTGGTGGCAGCGGCGACGAGCGCGGCGGTCTGAAACGGCTCGAAGGCCGTCAGCGGCGGCCCGGCCCTGAGCGCGGCACGGTTCACACCCGAGAAGTCGGCTTGGAAGAAGGCGTCGAAACCCACGGCCTCAGCCCTTTGAGCCGCCCGCACGAAGGTCTCTATCCTGAACGGGGAATCAGCGCGTCCCGCGTCCGTGCGCCAGTCCCGGCTGGACGGCAGGTATTGCGCGTTGAGCAGCAGGAGCGGCTTGTCCCTAGGCTGACGTCCGTCTGCCGGCCCGGTGCCGGCGAGCATCAAGGGCATTGTTGGTTCCTTTCCTGGCGGCTTTCCCAGCACCTTGCATCCGCATTGCATGCGCCTTGCGCCTTGCATGCCGGCTCGGCTAGATGACCAGTTGCGGGGAGTACTGCCGAAGCCACGAGGCGAAGTTGAGGATGACCTCTCCCTCGAAATTGCTGACGAGGCCGTGCGACCGCGCCGAATCCGCGATGCGGGCGGGATCCAGCACGTGCGCGGCGAAGATGTCCCGCAGCCCCTCGGGCGGGTCGCCGAGGACACTCGCGACCTGCTTCTCGAGCCGGCGCGAGTAGTCCGGGTCGGGGGAGGTCGGATAGGGGGACTTCTTCCTGGTGAGCACGCTCTCCGGCAGCAGATCGCCGACCGCGGCGCGCAACACCCCCTTCTCCCGTCCGCCGGCGTTGTGGATGTGCTGCGACAGCGTCACCACGAGCTCCACGATCCGGTGGTCGCAGAACGGGACGCGCATCTCCAAGCCGGCGGCCATGCTCAGCCGGTCGCTCCGGTCCAGCAGCATGGTCAGGAAGTAGGTGACGGCTAGATAGATGATCTCGCGGTGCCGGCGCTCCGTCCTGCTCAGCGCAGGGTCGAACGCGAGCCCGCCGAGCGCGGTCGCGTACTCGTCACTCAGGTACTCGTCGAGGCGCAGCCGCTTGACCAGCTGAGGGTCGATCGTGCTCAGAACGCGCTGGTGGAGATAGCCGTGGGCGGGGCTGTCGGCAATCCAGGGAAACGTGTCAGCCCGTACGGCGCCGGGCTCCTGGAACCAGCGGTAGCCGCCCAGGATCTCGTCCGCCGCCTCCCCGGACAGCGCGACGGTGGCGTGCTTGCGCACTTCCCCGCAGAGCAGGAGCAGGCTCATCTCCAGGTCACCGAAGCCGTTGGGCAGATCCCGCGCGCGCACGGTGGCATCCCGTACGGCGCTGTCGGCGAGGAGGGAGCTGTCCAGCACGATGTTCGAGTGGTGTGAGCCGATGAACTCCGCCGCCTCACGCGCATGCAGGCGGTCCAGTGCGGACCGTGAATCGGCCGAGCCGGCCGCGTCCGTGAAGTCCACGGAGAAGGAACGGACCCCGCGCCGCCCGGGCAGGCCGTTGGCGATCGCGGTGATGGCGGAGGAGTCCAGGCCCCCGGAGAGGAACGTGCACAGCGGGACGTCCGAGATCGTCTGCCGGGCAACCGTGTCGTCCAGCAGCGAGCGCAGCTCATCCGCGACCTCGCCGAGCTCGCTCTCCTCGGCCGGCCGGACGATGAGCGACCGGAGGTCCCAGTACCGGGTGGTGCGCACGCCCCGCCCGGAGAACTCCAGCACCTGGCCGGGCAGCACCTCCGACACCCCTCGGTAGGGGTTGGTTCCCGGGAACTTCAGCAACGGCAGCACGAGCTGTCTCAAGCCGTCCTCATCGATCGCCGTGGGCACGTCGGGGTGCGCCAGGACCGCCTTGGCCTCCGAGCCGAAGATCAGGCGGTCGCCCTCATGGTGATAGTGGAGCGGCTTGACGCCCAGGTGATCGCGTACCAGCCAGAGGGTCTGCTCCCCCTCGTCCCAGACCGCGAAGGCGAAGATGCCGTTGAATCGCTCGACGGCGCGTGGGCCCCATTCCGCCCAGGCGTTGAGAACGACCTCGGTGTCGCTCGACGTGCGGAAGGCATGGCCCCGGGAGACCAGCTCGCTGCGGAGCTCGCGGTAGTTGTACAACTCGCCGTTGTACGTGAGCACCAGCCGGACACCGGATTCCGCCGAGCCGCGCAGGACCATCGGCTGCGCACCGTTCTCGACATCGATCACCGACAGCCGACGATGCGCCAGCACCGCGCAGCGGGACAACCACATCCCGGCTCCGTCCGGGCCCCGGTGCACGAGCTCGTCGTTCATCTTTTCCGCAACGGCCTGCGCGTCGGGGCCGATCCCGGAGTACTCCACCCAGCCGGATATTCCGCACATGACAACACCTCCTGGTTTCTGACATGGGATCCAAGGCAATGGCCACGTGGCGCCGCAGAAATGAGCAGGGCAGCACGAAAGCATTTCAAGAGAAGGGGAGCCGCGCGTTCGCAAGCATGCGGGCTCACCGAACGGCCGAAGACGGCGCAGCGAAGTAAAAGCCCGGCCGAATGAATTCGATCTTCATCGATCGAGGCGGCCGGAACGCCATTGAATACTGACGGCGGGGGATTTCCGCGCGCCGCCCGAAAGCAACCGTAAGCGGGGGCACATGCGCACACCCGTGAAGGCAGAGGTGCGGCCGAAGTCGACGGCTCGATGTATCCCTAGCCGCGCTAGCGCAGCCCGGCGCCCTTACGGTCGGGCATCACAGTGCCATGAGAAGGCAACAGTGCGGCGGAAACCGCAGCGGGACCTTTTGCGGGATATCCCTGCAGGCCCGCACGTCCTCGCAAGCCGATGCATGGCCGAACGTTGCCGATGACAATATCAGACAGTTTTGGCGGGGGGTTACAGGTAACACGGCCGGACGCCCTCGTGGTCGATTCCAAGGATAGACGGCACACAGAGTGGACGTGCCGCACGGGCGCACGGCACGTCACATCCAGTTCCATTGCCGCCAATACCGACGGCGGAACAATGAAACAATAACTTCCATGTACATCTTCCGCAAGGGCCATATAAACCGGTCGGTCGGCCGCATTTTTAATGTCAAAGCATTACGGCGGCGTGGACGAAAGCAGTCGGGGCCCGGTGGCAGACGGGCGGCGTGCGGTGACGCATCGCGGGGGTGTCCGCCCGTCTGCCGGCTCACTCACTCCCGGGGCCCGCCCGTCCCCGGGGCGGCGGCCGTCTTGAGCAGTTCCGGCGCGGAGTCAGCACCGGTGGCGGGTTCGGATCCGGCGGCGGGGCGAGGGGCGGGGCCGGGGGCGATGAGGCCTACGGCGAGGGCCACGACCGCGAGCGCGGCAGCGCCCCACAGCAGTGGCGTGATGCCGGCCGCCTCCACACCGATGCCGCCGAGGAAGGCGCCCAGGGCGATGGCGGCGGTGAAGACGCCCACGTAGAGTCCGGTGACGTGCTCGGCGCGGTGCGGCGCGGACTGCGTCATCCAGATCTGACCGGCGACCGACAACCCGCCGTAGGTCAAGCCCCACAGGGCGATGCTGACGCCGGCGACGCCCGCGATGGTGCCGAAGAGTGCGAGCAGTGTGATGGACACGCCGATGCCGACCGTCAAGCCCACCACCGTGGCCCGTGCGCGGCGTGCCGCCAGGGCACCGGAAGCGAAGTTGCCGATCAGTCCGAAGACGCCGTAGAGCAGCAGGAGGAGCGCGATGACGCCGGGCGTCGAACCGGTGCGCTCCTCGAGTACGGGGCGCACGTAGGTGTAGGCGGCGAAGTGCGCGGTGACGAGGAACACGATCAGCACCAGGCCGGTGGCCACCGGGGCGTTGCGCAGCAGCGGTTCCCGGCCGGCGTGCTCGTCACCGGTGGATGCGGCGGGGCGGGGAAGGCGGGGCAGCGCCAGCAGCAGGCCGGCGGCCAGGAGCAGGGCGGCGGCGGACAGCGAAGCGAACGCCGCTCGCCAGCCGAAGGTGTTGCCGATGAACGTGCCCAGCGGCACCCCGATGACCGAGGCCGCCGCGACACCGCCGATGGCGAGGGAGATCGCCATCGTGCCATTGCGGGGCGCCACGAGCCGCGGTGCGACGGCGGACGCCAGGCCCCACACCGCTCCCATCCCCAGCCCGATGACGATCCGGGAGACGAACAGCAGGCCGAAGCCATTGGCCATGGTGGTCAGGGCGTTGCCGGCGGCCAGCACCACCATCGCGACGGCCAGCACCACGCGCCGGTCGAGCGCACCGACGACGCGTGGAACGACCGGGGCGGTGACCGCGGTGACAAGGCCGGTGATCGACAGACTGAACCCGGCCGTGCCCGCGCTGATTCCCAGGCCCTCCGCCATGGGGGTCAGCACACCGACCGGCAGCATCTCCGAGGTCACGACGACGAACGTGCTCAACGACAACACGGCAACCGCCACCCACTGCCACGGCGTGGTGCGGGCCGAAGGGGAAACCGCGCCCTCGACCGACGTATGTGAACTCATGCTCCCAGCCAAGCAATGCGGCAGGGCGGGAACAACAGCGATCTCCTCAACGACCGATCAGCTAGCCTGATCGATGAGCCGCCTGATCCGACGAGCTGCCGGAAGAGACACCGGAGGGGACGCGATGAACCAGGTCCAGGTCCAGGAGATCGAGTGCTTGCTCACCCTGGCCGAGGAGTTGCACTTCGGCCGGACGGCCGCACGGCTCGGCTACTCGCAGAGCCGCGTCAGCCAGCTCGTCGCCGGTCTCGAACGACGGATCGGCGTGCGGCTCGTCGAACGCACCAGCCGACGCGTCGGACTGACCAGGTTCGGCGCGCAGTTCGTCGACGAGGTGCGCCCTGCCTACGAGACGCTGCTCACCGTCTTCGCCCAGGCCCATGAGCGAGCCAGGCGCGGCGCGCTGTGCCAGTTGCGTATCGGCTTCAGCGGCAGTGTCTACGAAGAGGTCACCGAGGCTTCCCGTCGTCTGCGCGCCGACCACGAGGTGACGACGCTGATGAGCGAGATCCCCCTGGGCTCGCCCTTCTCGGCCGTGCTCGAAGGACGGCTGGACGCCGCCGTGGTAGAGCTCCCGGTCAGGGACGCGGCCCTCACGGTCGGTTTCCGGTTCCCGCCACAGGACCGGCTGCTCGCCGTCGCCTCCTCCCACCCCTTGGCCGCCGCCGGCCGCGTGCACGTGGAGGAACTGGCGCACCTGGACATCCTCCGCCCGACCGGAGACGCCCCGGACTACTGGATGGCCGCCCGCGTGCCGCTCTCCACCCCCGCAGGAGCACTCATTCGTTCGAGCACGGGGATCACCACCCTCCAGGAGGGCCTCGTTCTCGTGGCGGCCGGCGACCACGCCATGCTGGTCTGCCGCCCCCTCGCCGAGCGCATCACCCGCAGCGACGTGCGCTACCTCGCGATCGACGGCCTCGACGAGCCCTCGCAGATGGCCCTGATCTGGCGCACGGACCGGGCGACCCCGCAGCTGGCGCTGCTGGCACAGCTCATCGGCGAGGAGTTCTCGGCGGGAAGCCGCGAGGAGCTTTCGCACGAGCTCTCCAAGGAGCTCTCTGAAGAACTGACCGGCGGAATCCCGGTCTGAGCCGGATCGGCAAGGCCGGGCGGGGGCTGCTACCAGGCGACCGGCAGGGACTCCGGGCCGCGGTTGATGGAGCCGCGGCGCCAGCGCATTTCGGATTCGGGGACGGCGAGCCGCAGGTGGGGGAAGCGGTTCAGGAGGGCGGTGAGCATGACCTCGGCCTCCATCCTGGTGATCAGCGCGCCGACGCAGTAGTGCGGGCCGTGGCCGAAGGACAGGTTGGGCGCCTCGTCGCGGGTGAGGTCGAGGCGGTCGGGGTCGGTGAAGACGGAAGGGTCGCGGTTGGCGGCGAGGTAGGAGACGTAGACGACTTCGCCGCCGCGGATCGTCACGTCGCCGACCTGCAGGTCCTCGGTGGCGATACGGGGCAGGCCGACGCCGTTGCGGTGCGGGATGTAGCGCAGGAGCTCCTCCACCGCCTGTGGGAGCAGGGCCGGTTCGGCGCGCAGGCGGGCCAGCTGCTCGGGGTGGGTGAGCAGGGCGTAGACCATGTTGGAGACCTGGTTGCGGACGGCGTCCATGCCGTTGAGGACGAGCATCACCGCGAGCGAGATCAGCTCCGGCATGCTGAGGCCGCCCTCCTTCTGGGCCTCGACCAGGGCGCTGAACAGGTCGTCGCCAGGGCGCTCGCGGCGGTGGGCGGCCATGGCCTTGAAGTAGCCGGCGATCTCGCCCTTGACGGCGTTGCTCTCCTGCTCGGAGTGGTTGCTGGAGAGGATGACGCTGCGCCAGTTCTGCAGCCGGTCGAGGTCGTGGGGCGGGACGCCGAGGAGCTCGCCGATGAGCTGGGCGGGCAGGGGGCCGGTGAGCCACTCGGTGAGGTCGGCGGGGGCGCCGTGCTCCGCCATGCGGGAGAGCATCTGGTCGGCCAGCTCCTCGGCGCGCGGGCGTAGGGCGGCGACGCGCTTGCGGCCGAAGGTGAGGGCGACGTGGCGGCGGATACGGGTGTGGTCGGGCGGGTCGGTGCGGCCGACGCCGCCGGCCGGGGCCACGACGTGCGGCGTCATGCTGGTGACCGGCCGGTCGACGGTGAGGGCGCGGCTCATGCGGGGGTCGGCGGCGACCGTCTTCACGTCCTCGTAGCGGGTGGCCAGCCAGGCGTCGCCCTCGCCGAAGCGCAGCCGGATCCGGGCGAGCGGCTCCTCGCGCAGCAGGCGGTGCATGAGGGGGTCGAAGGCGAGACCGGGCAGGTGGTCGACCGGCCAGTCGTGGACGGTCTCCCCCGGCGTCCGGCCGGCGGCCGCCGGGCAGGACTCCCCGGCCGGGTGCGCGGGCTGGTTCATCGGGCTCACCACGCGACCGGAAGGTGTTCCGGTCCCCGGATGAGCGCGCTTCGCTGCCACCGGATCTTCTCGACGGGCTCGGCGAGGCGCAGGTCCGGGAACCGGTTGATCAGCGAGGTGAGGATGACCTCGGACTCCAGGCGGGCGAGCATCGAGCCGAGGCAGAAGTGCGGGCCGTGGCCGAAGGACAGGTGCGGATTGTGCTTGCGGTCGAAGTCGAGCTCGTCGGGGTGGTCGAACACCGACGGGTCGCGGTTGGCCGTGAGGTACGAGGAGTGGACCACGTCGCCGGCCCGGATGAGCACGCCGCCCACCTCGACGTCCTCCATGGCGATGCGGCCGAGGCCGACGGCGTTGCGGTGCGGGATGTAGCGCAGCAGCTCCTCGATGGCCTGCGGCAGCAGCGCGGGCTCGCGGCGCAGCCGCTCCAGGTGCTGGGGGTGGGTGAGCAGGGCGTAGACCATGTTGCTGCTGTTGTTGCGCACGGCGTGGGCGGCGCTGGCCTGGATCAGCAGGGCGATGGCGACGGCCTCCTCGCGGCTGAGGTCGCCCTTGGCGACGGAGGCGGCCAGCTCGCTCGCGAGGTCGGGGCCGGGCTCCGCCTGCTTGCGCTCCAGCATCTCCACGAAGTAGGCGGCCATCTCCGTCTTGGCCCGGTCGCTGGCTTCCCGCCCGTGGCCCGCCGACAGCAGGACCTCCGTCCAGTGCGCCATGCGCGGCAGGTGCTCGTCGGGGACGCCCATCAGGTCGCTGATGACGGCGAGCGGCAGGGGTCCGTTCAGGTGCCGCATCAGGTCGGCCGGGGGGCCTTCGCGCTCCATGGCGTCGAGGAGCTCGCCGGCCACCCGCTCGGCGCGGGGCCGGAGCCGTTCGAGGCTGGCGGGCGTGAAGGAGCGCGCCACGGCCTTGCGTAGCCGGGTGTGCTCGGGCGGGTCGGCGAAGCCCACCGCCTCGTCGAGCGGGATGAAGTGGGGAGCCAGCCGCGTGATGGGGCGGCCGAGCACGGCCTGGCGGCTGAACCGCGGGTCGGAAGTGACGAACTTGACGTCCTCGTAGCGCGTGACGAGCCAGGCGTGGCCCTCGCCGTGCGGGAGCTTGACCCGGGAGACGGGCTCGTCGCGGAGCCGCTCGGCCATGAACGGGTCGAAGTCGAGCCCGCGGAGGTCTTCCACGGCCCAGAAGCGCACCGGGTGCTGCTCGGAGTCGGATGCTGTCGTGGTCGCCATCAGCTGTCCCACCCGCCTGTTGCTTGCTGTTGCCTGCGAACGTTCCCCTGAGTGCAAGCTCCCCGGAAAGCCGCACCGGCAACTCGACACGCCGGCGAAATCACTCGTACGGCTGACAGCCCGCTCCGACCGACGCTCCGTCACCTCACCTGCACAGAAGCCGGACCCGGAGCACGGATAACACTTACTAAATGACTAAAGTGTCGGCATGAGCCGCTCCAGTGGACTGATAGGGATCTGGGCCGAGGCGCAGCGTCAGCAGCAGCGCCGCCAGGAGGCCGAGCACCGGGAGCGGGTGCAGTTCCAGCGGGAGCAGGAGCGGCGGGAGCGCGCCGCGGCGCGCGAGGCCGCGCGGGCCGACCGGGAGCAGCGCGCCGCCTACCGGCAGCGCCGCGAGGCCGAGGCCCGGAGGCGCACGGAGGAGCTGGAGGCCCGCGTCGCGGAGCTGACGGGGCTGCTGGTGGCGGGGTGCCGGGTGCCGGCGTTCTCCACGGCGGCGCTGCGCAGGCCCGAGACGGTGGAGCCGTTCCATCCGGGACACCTGGGCCAGCCCGTGCCGATGCCGGACCCGGCCCTGTACCAGGCGCAGGGCGGCTGGGGCTTCGGCCCGGGCCGCGGCCGCGAGCAGTACGAGCACGACCTGCGGGCCGCACAGGCCGCCGAGGCCGCGCGGCTGCAGCAACTGGGGGCGTACCGGCGGCAGTACGAGCAGTGGGCGGCCGCGCAGCTGGCCGAGGTGCGCGAGCACAACGCGGGCGTGGAGGAGATGCTCACGGCGCTGCGCGCCGGGGATCCCGACGCCGTGGTCGACTACTTCTCGGCCGCCCTGTACGCCTCCTCCGCCTGGCCCGCCGAGTTCCCGCACCAGGTGTCGGCCGCCTACGACCCGGCGGCCCGGCAGCTGGTGCTGCTGTGGGAGCTGCCCGGCTACGACATCGTGCCGGAGGCCAAGGCCGTGCGGTACATGCCGACCGCCGACGAGGAGAAGGAGACGGCGCGGCCGGCGGCGCAGCGCCGGGCCGTGTACCGGGACGTGCTGGCCCAGTGCGTGCTGCTGGTGCTGCGCGACCTCTTCGCGGCGGACGGCTCGGGGGTGCTGGAGTCCGTCGTGGTCAACGGCTTCGTCGACGACCACGACCCGGCCACGGGCCGCCGCGCCCAGATCGTCCTGGCCTCGGCCACGGTCTCCCGCTCCGTCTTCGCCGGGCTGCACCTGGAGCAGGTCAGCGCGGTGGACTGCCTCACCGACGGGCTCGGCGGGCTGCTGTCCGCCCGGCCCGACCAGCTCGCCGCCGTGCGGCCGGGCCGGATGCCGGCCGACGTCGGGCGCAGTGTGGTCTCGCACGGGGGCGGCGAGGACCCCGACCTGTACGAGATGGACCCGGTCGAGTTCGAGGCGCTGGTCGCCCAGCTGTTCCGCGCGCGGGGCATGCAGGCCGTGATGACCACCCGCTCCAACGACGGCGGCGTGGACGTCGAGGCGCTGGACCCCGACCCGATCAGCGGCGGCCGGATCATCGTGCAGGTGAAGCGGTACCGCAAGACGGTCCCGCCGACGGCGGTCCGGGACCTGTACGGCACGGTGCAGGGCGCCGGGGCCAACAAGGGCGTGCTGGTCACGACCTCCGGCTTCGGCCCCGGCTCGTACGCCTTCGCGAACGGCAAACCGCTCACCCTCGTCTCGGGCGAGGAGCTGGTGGGGCTGCTGGGGCGGCACGGGCTGCGGGGGCGCCTGGGCGGCGGCACGGGAGGCCGCGCGGGGCAGCAGACGCCGGCGGCAGCCGCCCCGGACGAGCCGGGCGACCACAACGTCCTCGGGATGTCGTGGTCCGGGACGGTCGCCCTCGACGTGTGCGCCCTGGTCTGCCGGGGCACCCGCGTGCTCAGCGACGATCACTTCGTCTTCTTCAACAACCCCGCCACGCCGGACGGGGCCGTGCGCACGGTGGAGCCGCCGCGCGGGGACAGGGCGGCGGTCCGCGTGGCCTTCGACGCGCTGCCGGCGGAGGCCGACCGCCTCGTGCTCGTCGCCGCGGTCGACCCGGAGGCGAACCCGGACGCCGACCTCGCGGGCTTCACGGACGCCCGGATCCGGCTGGCGGACGCGGCGGGGGCGGAGCTGGGACAGCTGGAGGTGTCCGACGGCCGGGCGGGGGAGACGGCGCTCGTGCTCGGGTCGTTCCGGAAGCGGGCGAACGGCGACTGGGACTTCGTGATCGGCGGGCAGGGATACCGGGGCGGCCTGGAGGAGCTGCTGGGGGACTACGGGATCGAGGTCGCGTAAGAGGCGGCGGGCGGAGGGGCGGGGCGGGACGGTACGGGCCCGGCGGGCCGGGCACCGCCGTAGTGGCGGACCTCCGCCGCGGCGGGAACAAGGAGGGCGCCCGGAGCCCGGCGCCCCCCGAGGGACTCCAAGCCACCCCCGAACGATCTCCGGGAGTTATCCACAGGCCCCGGCCGGTGTCGGCGGACCCCCCTAGACTTCCCGTATGGCCGACCTCACCGAGACCG